>JAFADH010000126.1 GCA_023424995.1 Bacillota bacterium
CCATATAAGCACGCATAGGGAGACCTCCTTATAATTGAACAGTTGAATTACTTTTCAATTATCATTATAATAATCAATTAATAAATGTCAATGAAAAATGAATTACCGTAATGATAAAAAATATTAATTATAATTAGTATTGATTTATAAATAAAAATAATCGAAGAAATGTAATTGAGGATTGTAATTAAGAATGTGATATACAGATAAAAATACAATTTAATAGATAAAAGTAATTGACAAATCATAATTAAATGCATATACTGAAACTAACAATTAAACAATTGCTTAAATGTTAAATAGTTTAATCATTAAAACTTTATGAAAGGGGAACTTATATGAAAAAGACAATTAAATTACAGGATCTGGATTGCGCAAACTGTGCGGCTAAAATTGAAAATGCTGTTAAAAAGCTGGAGGGAGTAACCAATGTTAAGGTGAATTTTCTCAGCCAGAAGATGGAGTTGGAGACTACCGACGATAAATATGATTCGGTATTAAGCGAAGCTATCAAGATAATTAAAAAAATCGAACCGGACGTGACGGTAAAGGCATAAGAGCAGGGAGGATAAAAGACATGTCAAAAAAAGAAAGAAAGCGGATGCTTCGTATTATAATATCGGCTGTACTATATACCATAGCGATCCTGCTGCCCTTGGATGGAATTGCAAAATTGGCTGTCTTTTTAATGGTATACGGACTGATTGGAGGAGACATTCTCTTAAAAGCAGGCAAGAACATTATTCGCGGCCAGGTCTTTGATGAGAATTTTCTGATGGCGGTAGCGACCGTGGGTGCATTCTTTCTGAAGGAATATCCCGAAGGTGTTGCGGTTATGCTGTTTTATCAGATCGGTGAATGGTTCCAGTCCTATGCGGTATCAAAATCCCGCCGTTCTATTTCCGAGCTGATGGATATACGGCCGGATTATGCCAATGTATTTCGTGACGGGCAGCTGGTGCAGGTAGATCCCGAGGAGGTACGGGCGGGGGATACTGTTATTGTAAAGCCGGGGGAACGGATACCGCTGGACGGCATCGTAACAGAAGGGGTATCCACCATTGATACTTCCGCATTGACCGGTGAGTCTGTGCCGAGGGATATACAGGCGGGGCAGGATATCATCAGCGGCTGTATCAACCAGACAGGGCGTCTGACAATTCAAGTCACAAAAGAATTCGGACAGTCCACCGTAGCTAAAATTCTTGAATTGGTTGAGAATGCCAGTGACAAGAAAAGTAGAAGTGAGAACTTTATCACCAAATTTGCAAGATTTTATACCCCGGTTGTTGTGATCGCAGCCGTGCTGCTGGCGGTACTGCCGCCTTTGATCACGGGACAGGAATTTAGCATCTGGATCTCACGTGCTTTAACCTTTCTGGTTATCTCATGCCCCTGTGCCCTTGTAATTTCTATTCCGTTAAGCTTCTTCGGCGGAATAGGAGGGGCTTCAAAATCCGGTGTTCTGGTAAAGGGAAGCAATTATCTGGAGGCGTTGGCTGATACGGAGGTAGTAGTTTTTGACAAAACAGGGACCTTAACCAAAGGCTCCTTTGCGGTAAGTAAGATTCAGCCGGAGGATATACCGGCTGACGAATTGCTGGAAATCGCGGCTTGCGCGGAAGATTATTCCAATCATCCGATTGCCGTATCAATTAAGAAAGCTTACGGGAGAGAAGTGGATTCTTCCCGTATTACGGATATAGAAGAAATTCCAGGCCACGGTGTAAAAGCTGTCATTGACGGGAAGGAGACCCTGGCGGGCAATGTGAAGCTGATGAAAAAGGAGAATATTCCTTATGAAAATGCTGTATCGGCAGGGACCATAGTATATTTGGCCATAGAAGGCAGATATGCAGGCTATATCAGCATTGAAGATGAAATAAAGGAAGATTCCCGGCAGGCGATACGGGATCTGAAGGCGGCAGGAATTCGAAAAACCGTTATGCTGACAGGAGACGCAGATACGGTGGGCAAGAAGGTCGCAGAAGAATTAAAACTGGATAAAGCTTATACGGAACTGCTTCCCGCAGATAAAGTGGAACGTATGGAAGAATTGATGCAGGAGAAAAGTGCCAAAGGGAAACTTGCCTTTGTCGGTGACGGTATTAATGACGCACCTGTACTTGCCAGGGCCGATATCGGTATTGCCATGGGCGGTCTGGGATCGGATGCAGCCATAGAAGCAGCCGACGTGGTTATCATGACAGATGAGCCCTCCAAGATTGCCAAGGTTATGAAGATATCCAAAAAAACACTTCGGATCGTAAAACAAAACATTATATTGGCATTGGGGGTAAAAGGCATTGTGCTGGTCCTCGGGGCTTTTGGCCTGGCTTCCATGTGGGCCGCCGTATTCTCCGACGTAGGCGTATCCGTAATTGCTATCTTAAATGCGATTCGTGCCTTAAATATAAAAAAGCTGTAATCCGCTCATAAATCAATAAAAACTATTCTAAGCCGGTAACCGCATTAGGAATACCGGTTTAAAATAGTTTTCAGGCCTCATATCCTGTATAAGCTACGCATGAGGATTAGAGGGACAGTTTAATTGAAAGTAATCATCAATCATCTGATGCACCAGACGTGCTCTTTCGCTATGGGACAGCGTATAATACACTTCCTTGCCGTCCCGCCGGCTGGTAATGAGGCCGTTTAATTTCAGTGTCTTCAGATGGTGGGAAACAGCAGCGTCACTCATGTTTACGGCGGCCGCAATATTGGAGACGCATTCCTCCGAGTGGCAGAGAAGCCATAATATACGCAGACGCGAACCGTCGCAAAGCTGCTGGAAGGTTACGGCAGCCTCTAAGAACCGGGAAGCCTCCGGCATTTGTTCTAATATATTCTCGATATTCTGGCCATGATCATGGGGCATTGTTATGTTGTTCATATCATAACTCCTTTGAAACGGTTTTCTTTTGATGAATGCAAAACCCTTATGCTTTATATAGTATCCTTTCTTAGAATACATGTCAAACAATAACTGCAGGCAGTTCCTGGATATCGGCAGAGTTTAAGCTGATATCAACGGCTGGGTCCGGAATATTCATTAAGTAAGCCATCTTTGATTCTCATGAGCAAATGCAGATTAATATGGAGCAGCCATTTGATCCGTGGAATTACAAAATATCTTGGAAATGATAAGAACATCGCCATCCCATAATACTGCAGGCCGAAGCGAAATGCACTCAAAAGTAATAGAATATTCTGCAAAAATAACAGCTGGAAGTGAAGCAGTTGTTTTCAGGAATGTGCAGGCTGAGGCTGTTTACCGGACAGGGTCTGAGTTTATCTCATACTGGGAGTTAACAACCATCCATAATTGAGGGAACCAGTACATTATATTCCAGATGCCGATGCCGTCCAGTCCGAATTCAGGTACGAAGCTTATAAAGTTATCCATGCTTCTTGCATCCCAGAAACGTACGATATATTCATTTCCTGAGAGATAATAAAAGGCAGCTGCATTCGTAGTCGGATCAAATTGTATCTCGGCATTATTAATAGCCGCAAGATTGATTGCTGCGTCATAACTGAGAGCCATTCCCCTGGAGGAGCCGGGAATATAAGGAAGACTCCACAGATATCCCATAACCGGAATTCCAATGGAGGTTTTTTCCGGAGGTACCAGTGTTATCAAATCTGCCAGGAGCTGCCTGTAAGTATCCATACTAAGAGTTCCCGGAGGGAGACCCTCGGAATAGCCGAATTCATAGACAATAAGAGTTATGCCTGCCACATCCCGTATGAGACTGCCGTAATCAAGTCCTGCCGTGGGAGCTCCCAAGGTGCCGAATACCTTATATCCGGCATTGGTGATGCGGTCAGTTATTTTAATGGTGAAATCCTGATACAGGCTGCGGTCTGCCGGATAGATATACGGTATATTGATGCATACTCCGCTGTATCCTTTTGTCTGCAGTATATCCAGAAGTCTGTTAATAAGCCGGTCGATTGCCTCGGCATTGGATAATATGAGATGCATCATCCGGATTTCTTCTTCCATATTATCAGAGGAAGCCATCAGCATCATGATAGGAGCGGTTCCATATGCTTTTGCCATCCGGATGATTTCAGTGTCATCAATATCATTTATGTCGCCGTCGGCTGTCGCCGCATAGCTGTATATGGTAAGCCGGGTAAGGAACGGCAGTGTTCTTTTAAGAATATCCTTATTGATAAATGGATAAGCAAAACCATTGGTGGTAATGGAATGCATTTTATTCTCACGATAGCGGATTACAATTTCCTCTCCGGGGTAAATATATTCTCTGTCCGATAAATAAGGATTATTCCTCAGGAGCTGTATTACGGTAGTTCCGTAGCTCTCGGCAATACTATCCAAGGTATCCCCTTCCTTGATTATATATATGATTTCAGGAAAAAGTATAACAATACTTTCTCCGACCACCAGTGAATCGGGATCCGATATTCCATTGTCAAGTATGATTCTCTCTGCCGAAACACCATAGCTGCCGGCAATTGATGCAATAGTTTCACCGTGTTGTATTACATGGATGATCATGGTTTTCCCCATTGATATTAATATACTATACAATATATGTAAAAATATATTGAGTGTTATAACTATGCGGAGTATATAGATAAGGGAGGCAAAAGTTTATAGATAACGCAGGTAAAGTACTTGACAATATAATAATTCTAATATATCATAAAATTGAACATTGTTCAATTTTATACAGCTTAAAGAATAAAGAGGAATAAATTGATGAAATCGGATATAACCAAGGAAAACATAATTCGGCAGACAATCAGTCTGATACAGGAGACTGATGGAAGCTCCGAACATATTACCATCCGGAAAATTGCCGGGAAGATGGGCGTTGGTGTCGGGTTGATCAACCATTACTTTGGGTCAAAGGATAATCTGATGGAGGTTTGCGTTCAGACAATTATCAGCGAAGTCATTCACGCCTTTCAGCCCCGCCTGTGTGACGGTGAGGATCCGGTCGAGCTTACAAAATGCGTTGCGAAGCAAGTAATGGATTTCCTCATGAATAACCGGCAAATATCAAAAATATCCATCCTCGGTGATCTGAAGCAGCCAAAGCTCCTTGATAATACGATGAAAACCGTACTGGGCTTTGGGAGCCGCTTATCAGGAGGGCATATCACGGAAAGACACAAGACGGCTGCCTTCATGATTACCGCTGTATTGCAGGAAGCTTTTCTGCGTAAGGACCTGATGAAGGACAGCTTTGGCATAGACTTTTATGATAAAGGGGACCGGGACCGGTTTATCGATAGCATAGTAGAAAGGTTTGGGAGAGATGAATTACCTGATAATTAACGGAAGCCCGCATAAAGGGAACACCTGGAAGGTAGCGGAGCTTGCCAAAGTAAATATTCTGGAGAGAGATCATAATGCGGTGTTTAGGGAGTTTCATCTGGCAGCGGCAGGCCTTCCGTTCTGCTGCGGATGCAGTATCTGCTTCCGGCTGGGACACGAAAAATGCCCACATCATAAAATAATGGAAGACATTATTGAAAAGATCGATAATGCGGACGGCATTATCTTTGCCTCCTCCGCTTACAATATGAGAGAAACCGCAATGGTGAAAAATCTCTTCGACCATCTTTGCTTCATGCTCCATCGTCCATACTTCTTTAAAAGCAAGGCGCTTGTCATCACGACTACGGGAGGAATCGGAGGAGGAGCGGCAGCGAAGAGCATAGTGTCGTTCCTGAAAGGGATCGGCTTCAACCGCTGCTGCCGGTTCAGTGCGGTATCCTATAGTTGGAATGATTATAAGATAAACGAAAAAACCAAAGCAAAGCTCAAAAAAACGGTAAACAGATATTGCGATGACATATGGTCAGGGAAACTGCACAGTCCCTCCTGCATTCTCCTCATTCCCTATAACTTATTCAGGGGAATGGGCCTCTCGTATGTGAAAGGAACGGAATATGAGACACAGGACGGAACTTACTGGACGGAGGGAGGCAGGGAAAAGGGTGTGTATGACAGTGCGATTCCTGTTCCGTTTTATAAAAAGCCCATGGGACAGCTTTTTTATCTGATGGGGAAAATTGCCGGAAGAAAAACCATAATTACTTATAAGAAATAAAGGGTAAGCCCATAATTTAATAAAATTGCATATGTACTTGACAGGAAAGGTTCTTAATGATAAGATATTGAATGAATATTAATTTTATTCATTCAATATAACTGTTCATTAGTGTGATCAGAAGGAGGTAGCTGAATTGCTGGATAAGAAAGCCGCTATTTTTGAAGCCGGAAGAGAATTGTTCCTATTAAAAGGCTTTAAAGTTATCAATGTTTCGGATATAACCAAAAGAGCAGGAGTAGGGGTCGGGACCTTCTATAATTATTATCCTTCCAAGGAAAAGCTCTTTTTGGAAGTATTCATTGATGAAAACAGCAAGGCGAAAAGGGCGATTGTCAATTCCCTGGATATGAATGATGCCCCTGCAGCCATAGCCCGCAATTATATGCTTGAGAGCATGAGGATTATGAACGGTAATTTGATATTGAAGGAATGGTATAAGCAGGATATTGCGGGTGAGCTGCGTGCCTATTTCCGCGAACATGGCGGAGCGGATGTGCGCTTTGTCCGGGATGTACTGACCGGGCTTCTGGATAAGTGGCGTTCACAAAAGAGTATCCGGGAGGATATCGATAATGAATCGCTGCTTTCTGTTTTTGATCTGCTGGTATATCTGGACAATAACCAGGATGATACCGGAATACCGGATTTTCCTAAAGCATTGCTGCTCTTAGGGGAATTTGTCATCAAGGGCTTTACGGCAAATTAAATATTATAAAAAGGAGTGACCTGCAATGGCAAAAAAGGTTAAGGTATGCAAGCGCTGTTCCGGATTTGATGTGAAAGAGCTCAAATACGTGTTGCGTACGAAGGACTATTCGGTGGGGTGCATCGGCAGATGCAATGCCTTTAAATGCGGTGAGTATAAGGGCAAGGTGATCGGAATGTTAAATGGAGAGTTCAAGGTCTGCGATACCAAGGAAGAGTTTTTTGATAAAATAAAAGAGATTATTTCATAACAGGAACAGGCTTTTATTTTTTACCGGCATATGAATGAATAAATAATTTGTTCATTCATATGCTTTAATAAACATAACAGATTTTCAGATTCTCATTAAAGATTACATAAAAATGGAGTGTGGCTGTTTGACTAAGGTTTTATTAATACATACCCTGACATTGTCACGGATACCGCTTTCTTTCCTGTTCTGCACGGTGCTGCTGCTCAGTCATGATCCCTTATTGCCCTGTGCGGCATTGTTCCTGCTGGTAGCTGCATCGGATTATCTTGATGGAAAGCTGGCACGTAAGTATAAGGTCCAGTCCCGTATGGGAGCGGTTTTAGATGTGGCGGCTGATTTTTTCTTTATAGGGGCAGCCTGTTCATCACTTAACATCCTGGGACTGTTACCTGGCTGGATGCTGGCGGTGATTCTGATCAAGTTTATAGAATTCTGGATCTCTTCGGCTTATTACAAACGAAATAATAATACCGCCATGTTCTTGTTTGACCCGCTGGGCCGGTTAGCGGCGGTATTATTTTATGCACTGCCTGTAGCGGTATTGCTGTTTCAATTCTGTTTTCCCGAGGGAGTATTCCAGGCTGTACTAGAAATTATCTGTACAGTAATAACAGGGATGGCGGTGATGTCCTCGTTTTTAAGAATTACATCGACCGTAAAAAGAGGATGACGGCAGAAGCTCCTGATGATACAGGAGCTTTTATCGGTCAGCCTGATAATCGATCGTAATTTAAGATAAGAGTTTCACCGATGAAAATGATATTATATAAAACATCCTTGCATTATTCTGATTAATCCAATAAAATATGATTGATATTTTGAATTGAGTCCTCGATTATTTTAGGAATTATTACAGTCAGAGTGTTCTGCCGGGTAAGGAGGGAAACCAATGAAGAAGTTAACTTTTACGATGGAAAACTACCTGGAAGCCATATACGAGCTGTCCGGCGGCGATGCAGGAGCAAGAGTATCCGATATCGCAAAAAGACTGGGTGTTACAAAACCCAGCACTAGTGCTGCCATGGCCACGCTTTCAAAAAAAGGATTAATAGAATATGAAAAATTCGGTGAGATCTTTCTGACGCCGGAAGGAAGAGAATTAGCGGAAATCACTGCAAAAAAGCATCACATCATACGGGATTTTTTTGTGGATATTCTAAAGATCGATCTTACCGTTGCCGATACGGATGCCTGTGCCATCGAACATGTCATCAGCATTGACTCCATTCAGGCAATGCAGGCTTTCTTACAGAGCTACAGGGAAACTCGTGATGAATTTTCTGTCTGAATGGAGTATTGCAACTGAATGGAGTAGAAAATAACTTGATAAAGAGCTATAATACATTAGCCTGTGCCGATACCGGCAATTGAGTTGGTGATGTCTGTGGGTGCTTTTTTATATCCAAAAGTTAGAATGCTCTAACTTTTGGATATAACATCAATTTCACTTTTCCTGTATCATAAAAACTAATTGCGTACAGGTTCATTATATTATAAGAAGGGCGGGGATATCCGGAAGGGATTTCCGTCTTTGAAAGGAGATATTATGGAAAAACCTATTCAATCAGGCGGAGCCCGTCTGTTTGACTTTACCGGAAAATACAAAACACTTATTATATTGTCCTGTGTATTTTCCGCAGTCAGCGCGGTTATCCAGCTGAGCCCCTTTGTATGCATCTACTTTGTGGTGCGGGAGATTCTGGCGGCGGCGCCGGATATCGGCAGCGTGGATGTATCAAAGCTGTCCCTGTACGGATGGCTGGCGGTAGGTCTCAGTACGGCGGCGTTTCTATTATACTTTGCCGCTCTGATGTGCTCCCATATCGCAGCCTTCCATACGGCCAGGAATATGAAATCACGGCTGCTGCGGCATCTGGTCAAGCTGCCCCTCGGTTATCATACGGCAAATTCCAGCGGAAAGCTGCGCAAGATCATCGATGAGAATTCCGGGCAGACGGAGACCTTTATTGCACATCAGATTCCCGATATGGCAGGCTCCTTTGTCACTCCGGTCGCAATTATCGTGCTCCTGCTGGTGTTTGACTGGAGACTGGGGCTTTTGAGCCTGCTGTCCGTTGTAATCGGACTTGCCATAGAAATGAGTATGATGGCCAAATCCTCCTCCGGTTTTCTTAAACAGTATCAGAACTCCCTGGAGGATATGAACAACGAGGCTGTGGAATATGTACGCGGGATCTCGGTGGTTAAGGTGTTCGGGCAGACCGTGCATTCCTTTAAGAGGTTTTATCAGTCCATCATGCAGTATAAGGAGTTTGTCATAAAGTACACCCTGTCCTGGCAGATACCCATGACGGCCTTTACCACTGCGATCCATGGAACCTTTTTCCTTTTAATTCCCACCGGTATTCTGATCGCTACGAATACCGGCAACTATACGCATTTTCTGCTCAGCTTCATATTCTATGTGATCTTCACCCCGGCCTGCGCCTCCATGCTGATGAAGATAATGTACTCGGCCAATTACAAAATGATCACTGACGAGGCTTTGCGCAGAATCAATTCCATCCTTGCGGAGGAACCGCTGGCTGTCTCCGCTGTAAAAGCATACCCCGAAGGCTGTGACATTACCTTCAGCGGCGTCTCATTTACATACCCGAAGGCCGAGGTGGCCGCCGTGTCCGATATCACCTTCCGGGTGCCCGAGGGGACGACCGCTGCCCTGGTAGGACCTTCCGGAGGCGGGAAGACGACAATTGCAAGCCTGATCCCGCGCTTTTGGGATGTGGACGCGGGAAGCGTGATGATCGGAGGAGCGGATGTACGTGAGATACCGCCGGAGATACTGATGCAGCAGGCTGCTTTCGTATTTCAGGATACGCATTTATTTAAGGCCAGCGTACTGGACAATATCAGGACCGCGCGCCCCGATGCGACCCGGGAGGAAGCGCTGGCTGCGGCCAGGGCTGCCCAATGCGAGGAGATACTTGCCAAATTGCCGGACGGGATCGATACCGTCATCGGAACAAAAGGAGTCTATCTGTCCGGCGGCGAGATGCAGCGAATTGCCCTGGCACGTGCAATACTGAAGGATTCGCCCATTATTATCCTGGATGAAGCAACGGCATTCGCCGATCCCGAGAATGAATATAAGATCCAGCTTGCTTTTGAGGAGCTGACCAGGGGCAAAACCGTATTGATGATCGCCCATCGTCTCTCCACGATACAGAACGCGGATCAAATCTTTGTTGTTGACGGCGGCAAGATCATCGAAACCGGCACCCATGAGGCTCTTACACAGCAGAACGGCTTCTATGCAAGGATGTGGGAGGATTACCAAACCTCCGTATCCTGGGGGCTTGGAAAGGAGGATGCACATGTTTCGTAAAATATTCGCCCTGAGTGATAAGGGTGCAAGTGACACGAAAAAAGGGATTGCCGCAAGTACCCTTGCCAATATCAGCCTCATGGTCCCGGTGGGACTGCTGGTCATGCTGATTACCGAACTGCTGAAGCCGGTATTCGGCGAGGAAAGCAATACTCTTAATGTATGGCTGTATACCGGGATTGGGGCTGGGGTGCTTGCCGTTATCTTTATCACCCATTGGATCCAATACCGGTGGACCTATATTGCGGCTTACGAGGAAAGCGCCAACAGGCGCATCACCCTGGCGGAAAAGCTGAGACAGCTGCCCTTATCCTTCTTCGGACAGCGGGATTTAAGCGAACTGACCACTACCATGATGGGCGACTGCACCGAGCTGGAGCATACCTTTTCCCATGCTGTTCCGCAGCTGTTCGGCGCCGTCATCTCCATAACCCTGGTGAGTATCGGTCTATTCACCTTCGAGTGGCATATGGCCCTGGCCGTATTCCTGGCAGTGCCCATATCCCTTGCCATTATCTTCGGGAGCAAGAGGCTGCAGGATAAGTTCGGCACCGAAAAAATCAGAGCAAAGCTCGCCTCTGCCGACGGAGTGCAGGAATGCCTGGAGAATATCAAGGATATTAAATCCAGCAACCGGGAAAAGGAATATCTGGAGAAGCTGGAACAGAAGCTGGATTATGTGGTGCGTGCCTCCATCCGTTCGGAGCTTGTGACAGGGTCCTTCATTTCCTCGGCAAGCATTGTGCTGCGCCTGGGATTTGCCAGTACGGTTCTGATCGGGGCAAACCTGCTGGGACGGGGAGAGATCAACTTTCTGACCTATCTGGTATTCCTTCTGACCGCATCCCGCATCTATGATCCGCTGATGACGGTATTTATGCAGATCGCCGAGCTGTTCAATGCACGGATCCAGATAAAGCGCATGCAGGCCGTGGAGAATCAGCCGGTACAGCAGGGAGCTGCCGACTGTGAGCCGAAAGGCTATGATATTGCCTTCGAGCATGTGACCTTTTCCTACAATGAGGAGCTGGTACTTAACGATGTATCGTTTACGGCAAAGCAGGGAGAGGTTACGGCCCTTGTAGGTCCCTCGGGCAGCGGAAAAAGTACGGCAGCCAAGCTGGCGGCGCGCTTCTGGGATGCGGGCGGCGGAACCATAACCATCGGCGGTGTGGATGTGACCACGGTGGAGCCGGAGACCCTGCTGAGGAACTATGCCATTGTATTTCAGGATGTGGTTCTGTTCGGAGGCAGCATTATGGAGAATATACGCCTGGGCAGGCAGGGAGCTTCCGATGAAGAGGTATATGCGGCGGCAAAGGCGGCGCAGTGTGATGCCTTCATCTCACGTTTCCCGGAGGGATACCATACGGTGATCGGTGAAAACGGAGCGACCCTGTCCGGCGGGGAGCGGCAGCGGATATCCATCGCCCGGGCACTGCTTAAGGACGCGCCGGTCATTCTCCTGGATGAGGCGACCGCATCACTGGATGTGGAAAACGAAACACTGATCCAATCCGCTCTGTCGGCGCTTATCCGCAACAAGACCGTGCTGGTGATCGCACATCGGATGCGTACGGTAGCCGGGGCGCATAAGATTGTTGTTCTCCAGGAGGGGAGAGTCGTCGAACAGGGCAATCATCAGGCTCTGACCGGTCAGAATGGCCTGTACGCACATTTATATGCACTTCAGAAAAAAGCAGGGGAGTGGAAACTGTAAACAGGGACAAATGCTAAGAACCTGATCAATGTCGGAGCGCATGTACATCACGACTAAGACCGTAATCAAAAAAGGATACATAATGAAAGGAAGGGTGATGCCGGCGTGTCTCTGGAGAATTCCGTTTTTTTCGGCGAGAATGTATCGCTGGTCTGCAGGAGTGACACCTGCAGCGTGTATAAATTACAGGATAAGACAGGAGAGGGCATGATGACCTGCTATACGGTTTTTCCCGGTGTCAACCTGCTCTACCACGATTTTCATATGGAGTGCTGTATGTCCTATTTCAAGCCGGGAGTGGAATTCTTCTGTATCGACCACTGCCGGGAGGGACGGCTGGAATGGGAGATGCCGGACGGCAGCTGCCTGTATATGGAGACCGGTGATCTGCAGATGAATACCCGTGCCTGGCATGGGGGAATGTTTCAATTTCCCCTGCGCCATTATCATGGGATAACTGTGTCGGTCTGCATGGCGGAGGCGGCCGAGGTGCTTTCCGGTGTGCTGGAGGGCTTCCATGTGGATATCGGTGCTCTGCGGGATAAGTTCTGCCGGACGGAGCATCCTTTTATCATCCGGGCCGGAGCCGGTATAGAGCATATCTTCTCCGAGCTTTACAGGGTGCCGGAAGCGATCCAGGCCCCGTATTTCAAAATAAAGGTATTGGAGCTGCTTTTATTTTTGAGCACGCTGGAGGTGCCGCCGGGAGCCGGGGAACGGCCGTATTTTTATAAGACGCAGGTGGAAAAGACGAAAGCGGTTATGGCGCTGATTACCTCAAGGCCGGATTATCGCTACACCCTGGAGGAGCTGTCCTCTATCTTTGATTTTCCCATTACTTCTATGAAGAATTGCTTCAAGGGAGTATACGGTACCTCCATCTATGCCTACATGAAAAAGTACCGGATGGATGCAGCCGCCGTCCGGCTCCACAAGACAAGAGAGAGCATTACCTCCATATCGCTGCAGATGGGCTATGAGAATACCAGCAAGTTCTCCGCCGCTTTCAGATCCGTCATCGGCATGACACCGTCACAATACCGGAAATCCATTGTCTGAATGGAGCATCAGCCATCGCCGCGGAGTAGTGGACACAGGATGAATGCGTTATGATAGGGATGATTCGTAACTACGGATTATCCTTATTTTTTTGGAGGTAAGAAGATGAATAAACAAGGTACCTTTCGTACGATCTATCATTATGCCCGGGAATGCAAAGGTAAGCTGCTGGCCTCCATTCTGTGCGCCATCATCAGTGTGGCGGGCGGACTGGTTCCCTACTGGGGTGTTTACCGTATCATTCTGCTCTTTTTTGAGGGAACACCGGAGGCGGGACCCATACTTATGTGGGCAGGGGCCGGTGCCGCCGGTTATGTGGTGAAACTGCTGTTTTACGGCATATCCACGACCCTGTCCCACCGGTCGGCCTACCAGATTCTTGAGAGTCTCCGCCTCGCTATGACGCGAAGGCTCATGGAGGCTCCCCTTGGAGTTGTACTGGGGAATACGGCGGGCAAGTTAAAAAGCATCATTGTGGACCGGGTGGAAACCATAGAGCTGCCCCTGGCCCACATGATTCCCGAGGGGATTTCCAACCTCCTGCTGCCGGCAGCCGTATTCGTATATATGATATTACTGGACTGGCGAATGGCACTGGCGGCTTTGGTCTGCGTTCCTCTGGGAGCTGTAGTCTATGCGGTGATGATGCGGAACTACAATAGCCAGTATGCCGCCTATATGGAGGCAAGCAACCATGTCAACAGTGTTATTGTGGAGTATGTGGAGGGGATCGAGGTGATCAAAGCCTTTAACCAGTCCACCGGCTCGTATGAGAAATTCTCCAACGCGGTGAAAGCCTTTAAGGAATTCACCCTGACCTGGTATCAAAGCACCTGGAAGCTTATGAATCTCGGAGGCGCCATACTGCCCTCCACCCTGTTGGGCGTCCTGCCTGTGGGTATGCTGCTCTACATAGAAGGGAGCCTGACGCCCGCCCAGCTGACATTGTGTATGATCCTGTCCCTGAGCATCGTCGCTCCGGTCACCTGGTTCACTGTCGCCGTTAATGACTGGAAGTCCATCGAATACGCAATTCGTGACTCCAGGGAGCTGCTTACACTTCCCGTGCTTCCCGATACGGCGGTGCCTGCCGAGCTTGTGTCCCATGATGTGGAGCTTCGGGGTGTGAGCTTTCGCTATAACGAAAAGGACGGGGATGTGCTTAAGGATATCGACTTGCAGCTGCCCTCGGGCAGCTTCACGGCGCTGGTGGGACCCTCCGGCGGCGGAAAATCTACGGTGGCACGGCTGATCGCCCGGTTCTGGGACGTGGGAGGCGGCGGGATCACCATCGGCGGCAAGGATATCCGAAGCATTCCGCTGGCACAGCTTTCAAAGCTGGTGAGCTTTGTCACCCAGGATAATTTTCTTTTTAACTGTTCCCTTCTGGAGAATATCCGGCTTGGCAGGCCGTCAGCTTCCGACCGGGAGGTCTATGCCGCAGCCCATGCTGCCCAATGCGAAGAATTCATCTCCAGGCTGGAGCATGGATGGGATACTCAGGCAGGGGAAGCAGGAAGCAGGCTCTCAGGCGGGGAACGCCAGCGTATCGCCATTGCCCGGGCTATCTTAAAGGATGCGCCCATTGTTATCCTGGATGAGGCAACTGCCTTTACCGATCCGGAGAACGAGGATAAGCTCCAGCGTTCCATTGCGGTGCTGGCTAAGGGCAAGACGCTGCTGGTTATCGCGCACCGGCTGTCTACCATCAAAAACGCCGACCGGATCGTTCTGCTGGACCAGGGCCGGATCGCGGCAAAGGGAAAGCAGGAGGAGCTTCTTGAGAACAGCTTCTTATACCGTGATATGTGGAATGCACACATAGGAGCGAAGACCTGGGCGGCAAACAGCGGGATGAAAGGAGGGACAGTACATGATTAGTACGATGATACGTATCATCCGTTGGACAGGAGAGCGAAGATACCGGCTGTACTGGGGCTTTCTCTGGTCGTTTTTCCATACCATATTTATCGCCATGCCCATTATGGGCGCGGCTTATGTATTGAAGCTTATGCTGGAGGATCAGGCGGGAACAATAACACTGACTCCCATATGGTCCTTTTATCTGCTGGTTTTCATGGCCGTGATGATACTCGGACGGTTCCTGTTCGCCTATCTGAGGGCCATCAGGCAGGATAGCATCGGCTTTGAGGTAACGGCGGAGGAACGAATAAGAATAGGCGATATCTTAAAACGGGTATCCTTAGGCTTCTTTGACCATAACAATACCGGTGATCTGGTGGGCGCCGTAACCACGGACCTTTCCTTTGTGGAGATGTTTGCCATGAACATGATCAATACGGTGGTGGGCGGCTATATCAGCTCATTCACCATGGTCCTCTGCCTTGCTTTCTATAGCTGGCAGGCGGCGGGAATCGCACTGCTCGGAATTGTCCTGTCAGCCATGGCATTGCGGCTGATGGGCCGGTTCAGCCACAGGAACGCTCTGGTGCACCAGAAGGCTCAGAACGATATTATTGCCGCCACCCTGGAGTATGTCAGGGGTATTCCGGTGGTGAAGGCCTACGGGCAGGAAGGGGCTGCCAGGGACTTGATCCGCAGGGCTTACGGGGAGCACCGGCGGATCAATGTTAAAATCGAGCAGGAATATGTGCCCTGCAACTGTCTGCATTTGTTATCACTGAAGCTGGCATCCGTGGCCATCGCCGCAGTATCCGCCCTGCTGGCAGCTCAGGGAGGTCTTCCTGTTCCCGTATTCATGATGCTGGCTGTGTTCTCCTTTGTGATCTTCGGGCAGGTGGAGCAGATCAATAATGCCACTCATGTGATACAGGTGATCGGTCCCACCCTGGATAAGCTGGATGGGATGAAGCAGGCCGGATTTATCGATGAAGCAGGTAAGAATGAGACCCTTCGGGAACATACCATAGAAATGAAAAATGTCGTATTCGCTTACGAAAAACGCAGGATATTGGATGATGTAAGCTTCACCATCCCCCAAAATACCACAACTGCCATCGTAGGCCCCTCCGGCTCCGGCAAGACCACCATCTGCAATCTCATGGCCCGGTTCTACGATGTGGACTCCGGGAGCATAACCATCGGAGGGAGGGATGTACGTGAACTGACCTGCGACAGCCTTTTAAAAAACATCAGCATGGTGTTCCAGAATGTATATCTCTTCCATGATACCATCCTGAATAATATAAAATTCGGCAAGCCGGATGCCACTATGGACGAGGTGATCGAGGCCGCCGGACAGGCCCGCTGCCATGACTTCATAAAAGCCCTGCCGGAGGGCTATAATACCCTGGTGGGAGAGGGAGGCTCCTCTCTGTCGGGCGGAGAAAAGCAGAGAATATCCATTGCCCGGGCCATGCTGAAGAATGCCCCCATTGTTATCCTGGATGAGGCTACGGCAAGCGTGGATCCGGAAAACGAGCATTTCGTACAAGGGGCTATCAGCGCGCTGACCCACGGCAAAACCATCATAGTCATCGCCCATAGACTGGCGACCATCGAGCATGCGGACCAGATTCTGGTGCTGGACGGCGGACGGATCGTGCAGAAGGGAAAGCATGAAGAGCTTATCAAGCAGGAGGGCATCTATAAGAAATTCCTCGATATCCGTCAGGCAGCCGAAGGCTGGAGTATATGAGTTTGATCCGGTTATCGGTTAACAGGTATTGAATAAAATAAAAAATCAGTCCTTAAGGCTTTACGGACTGATTTTTTATTTTAAAGAAATAGCATACTTTTATTTGTTTTCATTTAAATTAATTATAAGACCCTGTTTCATAATTTCCATGACTTCTATGTTTTTTAATTGATCGATTTTATATACTTTAATTATTTCTAAATAAGGATCATAAGTAACTTTAGTATATTTAACGAAATCGCCATCCTCAGTTGGAGTATAGAATAGGACAATTCTGGAACCATCTTTGTTATTTAACACAAGTTGTAAGTCATTAACGGATATACCTTCCCCTATAATACTTTCAGGAATTGAATTATTATATGCTTTATATTCTTTGCCGGATCCGTTAAATTAATCAACCGGGAAGCAGGACAGCACAGGTTTTACCTTGAGAACAGAGCCTCGTAATTGCTGATGCTGGCAGAACGGCCCTGGTCCGTCAGCCGGACGATATTGCCGGATAATTCGATACAGCTTTCTTTCATCAGCATTGCCAGTATATTTTGAGTGAAGGCTTCCTCCCAGTGGAGATGGGACGGTATCTCGCCGATTCCGGCTTCCGCTT
>JAFADH010000151.1 GCA_023424995.1 Bacillota bacterium
CCTCCCGAACACGAAAAGGACGAGAAGAAATGGGAAAAGGAAATAATCCAATTAACGAAAAAAACGGAGATGTTTTATAGAAGAATAAGTGATACAAAGCCGGTGAAACCGTCGTTTTTAAAGCTTATAACATTTAAGAAACAGCAAAAGGCATTTTCAATGGCACCTCATAACTTAGCGGACTATAGATTCTGGAAGGAAAAAGGCTGGCTTGAAAAGAGAGAGGCTTATTATTATAAGGTACCTGTTTGGAAAATAAATAAAATTATAGCGTCCCTTGTTTCATATATAAAAATTTAAAACATAATACCAACTCCCGAGTTATCTTAATATATCTATAAGGTATAGCAGTCCAAAGCCGGAGAAATAAAATCAATAAGGTAAGAGAAGATAATAATAGCCCCTGACAAAACATTTTGTTTTGTCAGGGGCTAAATCTGCGTATAAAATCTTAAATAAGATTAAGCTGAAACAACGTTGACAGCTTGCAGACCACGAGCGCCTTTGGTAATATCAAAAGTTACGCTTTGGTTTTCTTCTAAGGATTTAAAGCCGTCAGTCAGAATTCCTGAGAAATGTACGAATACATCTTCGCCGGTTTCGCTGTTTGTGATAAATCCAAATCCCTTTTGTGCGTTAAACCATTTTACTGTACCTTTATTCATGAAAGATACCTCCTATAATATATTTTGATTATTTGATGGTGAAAATAAAAATCACATATTTTTGTAAGTCATCAATACATTTAATGACTTACAAAAATATGTGAATCAAAATCCGCATCTAAAATAACATATAAATATTATCACGAATCGTATAGGATGTCAATACACATATTTTATTTTTTTGATATTTTTTTTGAGTATATTCACATATTGATTTTTGTCTATATATAATTATGCCGATGTATAATCTTCCCAATATATAATTATGCCATGCAGGATACCGATTATTTATATTGATAATTCAGCATAATCCGGGCACCCAGTAATTAAGGCTGATAATTAGTTTAATTAAATGAGAATCATTCGCAAATGCATTGACAGGATTATGAGGATGCGGTATAATACCAAAATGAGAATCGTTCGCAAATTATATACTAAAGGAGATCATATTATGTCTAAATGCAAATACACAGGGAAATCAGTTATGTTTGGGAATAAGGTAAGCCACTCTAACAAGAAATCAAAACGCATGCAGAAGGTAAATATAAAACGCGTCAGGGTGACGGAAAACGGAGTGTCCAAAAGAGTATGGGCTTCCACGTCTGCCTTGAAATCAGGCTTAGTCAGCAGAAATTAAACAGGAGGATATGATGCAAAGAAATTATAAGACAAAGAGCAGAAGCCAGATTCTGATGTATTTTCAAAATCACAGGGAACAGGTTGTAAGTGCCGCTGATATTTATAGCTTCCTGCAAAAGACGGATCATAAAGTTAATCTTGCAACTATCTACCGGAATTTGGACAAGATGACAAAAGACGGCGTATTAATCAAGTATATGGACCGTGAGGAGGAAAGGGCAGTTTATCAATATACCGGAGATGCTGCGGAATGCTCCGGACATCTGCATATGCAATGTACCGCATGCGGGAGGGTCATACACTTAAAATGTAATTTTATGAATGAAATAATCCGGCATCTTTCATCGCATCATCAATTTGCACTGCAATGTACAAAATCCATTTTATATGGCGTATGTGAAGAATGCGGAACAGAAGCAGCGGAAGGGATACAGACTATTTAGGCGAAGAATACGGAGGAAGCCCATGAGAGTTAAAATTGTATTAGCATGTACGGAGTGTCATGACAGAAATTATACAGCCACCAAGAATAAACAGAAGCATCCGGAGCGTATGGAAATAATGAAGTATTGCCCCCGCCTGCAAAAACATACCCTGCATAGGGAGACGAAATAATGATTGGACTGGAAAAGAGGAAAAAGCCGGTGACGCTGATTACCGGTTATCTGGGGTCCGGGAAGACTACAGTCATGAACGGATTATTAAAAAAACAATCAGGGAAAAAGACAGCATTGATTGTAAATGATATGGGAAGTATCAATTTGGATGCGGATTTATTAAAAAAAGGCAATGTGGCTCAAATAGATACAAAAATGATTGAGCTGCAGAACGGATGTATTTGCTGTACATTACGGGATGAGTTTATGGAGCAGATAGAGCAGCTTTCAAGGGAAGAGGAAATCGAAGCAGTCTTGGTGGAGGCTTCCGGTATCAGCAATCCGGCTTCCATTGCAGACTGTTTTTTGATGTATGAAGAGACTCACAAGAATTCACCTGTTTATTTGAATTCTATTATCACAGTTGTTGATGCAGACCGGATTTATGCAGAATTCTTAGCAGAGCTGGAAGAATTGCATAACAGGGAGGATGAAAATGAGGAAGATCCGGATATTATAAATCTTGTAATGGATCAGATAGAATTCTGTGACCTCATTCTATTGAATAAATGTGATCTGCTAAAGGAAGAACAGGTGCTGAAAGTCAAAGCTGTTCTAAGGCAGTTGCAGCCGGAAGCAGATATTTTGGAAACGGTCCATGGTAAAGTGGAAGCCGGCTTAATTCTTAATGAAAAGCGTTTTGATTATGAAAAAGTAAGCAATTCATCCGCCATACAAAAGGCATTGGCCAGAGAAGCGAAAGCAGACAGGGGAGAGCAGGAGGAATATGGCATCTCTTCTTTTGTATATGAAGAACGAAGGCCCTTTGACTATGACGCTTTTATTGAATTTATGGAGAAGGAGTATCCGGAGAACATAATTCGTGCAAAGGGATATGTTTGGTTTTCAGATGACGATATTCATGTACAGCTTTTTGAACAGGCAGGAAGAAATTCTTCCATTACGGAAGTGTCGAATTGGATTGCGGCATTGGATCAGGAGGAACAGAAAGAAGTGTTGGAAGAGTATCCGGAGGTTTTGGAAGAATGGGATGTTACCTACGGGGACCGGATGAATCAGATCGTCTTTATAGGAAGAGGATATGATGAAGCAAAAATCAGAAAACAGCTTGATAATTGCATTAAGGCATAAAAGACAAGGATACAGTCACAGATAAAATAAAAAGGGAAGTCAGGACCGAAAGCAGAAGGCTTTTATCCTGACTTCCTTTGATATTGTCATTGATGCAGCGGCATTTAGTAGAACGGATAGACATAATCCTCCACTTTTTCTGCCGGGGAGATCTTCGTCACGGAGATCTGCGGATCATCATAGAATTTACCGTCATATTCAAATTGCTCGATTATAAGGGTCCCTTCCACTGTTACCCAGGCTTCTGATTTTAAATCCGAAACCTTGTCATACTTACAGATCAGCCCATAAGGTATTAAATCAGCAGCACAGCAGGACATCATCAGGCGGGCGGTAATAAATTCATCTTCCTTCAGCGTATCAGAATCTTTAAAAACAAACCCGGTCATGATAATCGTATAACCCTTATAATTTCCCATGTTCGTGTATAGTTCGGTAAGCCACAGACTGAAATCATCATTGGATACTGTGATTTTCCTGTCCGATAGATTTAAGCCGGGCAGAATAGTTGTATACGCGTCTTCCGGTACACCGGCCGGTATGCCGGTGACAGCCTCTTCGGGAGTATCCGCAGGTATCCCCGTTAAAGTACTTATGCCGGAATTATCCTCAGGAGACTGCTTTGGGGATTTAACGGTACCGTATAAACCCTGACCCGCCTGATCAATTACCGTATTCACGCCGGTATAATACCTGGAAAGATCGGATATATTCAGAGGATCATGGGGAAGCAGCAGTAATAAAATCGGTACTGCCAATACATAGCAATGGGCGGAGCGTATTCTGTACTGCAGGCGGAACAGCCTGCCAAGTCCCAGCAGAGCCCACAGACCCATAATAACTGCAGAGAAGTACAGATATGGTTTCATTCTGGGGGTGACATAGGTAAGATACTTCCCGCTTTTCACCAGATAAAGCATAAGTCCTGCGAACACGGAATAACAGAGGAACTCTAAAAATGCCTGGGAATTAAATGCTCTGACTTTCATTTTACATCCCTCCCATACCGGAAAATAAGAAGACTGCGGTAAAGCATACAATAAATGCGGTAAGTAACAGCTTGCCGATAAATCGCTTTGTGAACCCGGAAGAGAGCATCATTACGTTTTTAATATCCATCATCGGTCCGAACACCAGAAAACCCATAATTGCACCCATGGGAAACTGTCTGGCAAAACTGCGTGCAATCATTGCATCGGAAGAAGAGCAGAGGGATAGAACAAATGCCATTATCATCATGATCAGTATGGATGCTGCCAGTCCGGCGCCGTTCTGGGCGGCAGTGAATATCCCGGTTCCCAGGACCTGAAAAACAGAAGCTATTATTGTTCCTATCACCAGATATTTTCCCACGTTAAAGAATTCCGCCTGGGAATGGCGGATAAACAGACCGGCCTTTACCTTAAACGTAGTAATTGCCTCAACATCCTCGTAACAGCCGCAGCTGCACATGAGCCTGTCGAGGGCTCCTCCTGATAATACCTGATCTTTTGCGGACCAGATTGCCGTAATAAATCCGATTATAACAGAACAAATAATCCCATAGCAGATGCGGCCGGCCACCACCCTCATATTGCCGTTAAAAGCATAGTAGGTTGATAAAATAACCACCGGATTGATTACCGGAGCAGCCGTCATAAAGGTAACCGCCGCAGGGAGCGGAATCCCTTTTCTCACCAGGCTCCGGAAGATGGGAATGGTCGCACAGTCACATACCGGAAGGCAGAAACCGCCGATGATTGCCACAAGCATTCCGGCTCCGAAAGATTTGGGGAAATACCGCTCAACAGCCCATTGCGGGATAAAGATCTGAATGGCGGAAGACAGCAATATGCCAATGAGTAAAAACGGAACGGCCTGCAGAATGATTCCTGAAAATATATTAATAAATGCATTGACGGGGATTTGGTAATCCTTAAAGACCGGTTCGGCAATAATATACAGAATCGCTGTCAGAGCCATAATTAAGAAAAATAGGCTGACAGGGTATGCCTTCTCTTCAAACAGCTGCTTGAATAATATATTAAATTCCTTTATTTGATATAAATTAACGCCGGGGTTTAAACCGCGCAGCAGGCGCCGGATCCGGCGAAAGGCTTTTGCGGAGCTTATATTGCGGACAACCACGAAATCACTGTTGGCAATCTGCTCGGGCAAGGCACTTCCGGTCCTGCCCAGCAGGTTCTCTATAGCTGCCCCGTCTGCCATATGTATTACTTTTTTAATCTTACACAGGCTGCAAAGGGCAGAATCAAAGAGCAATGCCTGAAGTCCGGCAAATGGAACAACACCGTTCCATTCAATCCAGAGATCATCAAGCTCATGACTTTGGATAAAGCTGTGAATCTGCTCGGTAATCAGTTTTGGCTGCTGCTCCAGCAATTTTTTGGGGAAGGTAAGGACATGGCAATTGCCGGACCGGCTGTGAAATTCCTCTTCCCCTGCCTCAAACTGCAGGAGGAGCATTCTGACATCCTTCCAGTCCCGCCTGTTCAAAAGAATATTCAGCAATGTTGTTTTTCCGGCATCTAAGAAACCTGTGACTACATAAACGGGTAATTCCATCATATCATTCACCGCCAAACAGGGTGCAGAGTTCCCGGCGGTCCAGATTCTGCCCTATGATACAGAGCATGTCGCCGGCAGCTGCACATTGTGTGATCCGGATATCTCCCGGGAGATATTGCAGGTTGATATATCCGCTGGTACCTTGAACAATGCCCTTGGCCCGCAGAACCGTACCCCTTTCGTTTTGCTCCATTGCCGATACCCGTGCCTTCAGATCTTCCATACTGAATATCCGCCCGGTCCTTATGGTAACGGTATCGAAGACTTCCTCAGCCGGATGGTTATGGCCGCAGCTGCCGTGATGCTCATGCTTGCAGGATCCATGGGAATGAAGACTGTGCGGCATGGACACGGACCTGCTCTCAGGATTGCGCTGCCGTATCTGCCTGCTGTCTTGTCCCGGATACAGGAATTCCGCCGCATTCATCCGGTCCCAGGGTTTTGAAAGGATTACGGAACGCGCATTCAGATCTCTTATGAGCTCCCGGGCAGCGTTCACTTTGTCGGGGAAAGCTTCGGTGCGGCTCAGGAGTATGACATCGGCGTTTTGGATCTGATCTTCAAAAAACTCACCAAAGTTATCCAGATATATCCTGCAGCGTTTTACGTCCGCAACCGTTATTTTCAGCTTTACTTTGGCAAGCGGCCGTATGAGTGGATGGGAGCATGCTTTTATAATATCGGAAAGCTTGCCCACACCGGAGGGCTCGATGATGATTTTATCCGGATGGAAGCGGTCCAGGACCTCTTTGAGTGCCTTGATGAAATCGCCGGAAAGGCTGCAGCAGATGCACCCGGAGGTTATCTCCCTTACTTCGACACTTCCTGATTTAAGCAAGGCGGCATCCACACTGATATCACCGAAATCATTTTCAATAAGAATAACTTTTTCATTTTGAAATGCTTCTTTCAGGAGCTTCTGGATCAGCGTGGTCTTGCCCGCTCCCAAAAAGCCCGAAATCACATATATTTCCGCCGCCATAGGATGCCTCCATAAATCATATTCTAGGATCATAACTTCAGTTTGGTTTGCAATCCTTGCAATAACCATAAATCTCAAGATTGTGGCCCATTACATGGAAATCCTTATCGTCCAGTTTCGGTATAAATTGTTCCATGGGACAATTATCCATTGTTATGATCTTATGGCAATTTATGCAGACGGCATAATGTTTATGTCTGGAACGATTGAGTTCATAAACTGCCATCTCATTGTTCATTATGTTTGTTTTTATCACAATACCTTTTTGTAAGAATATCTCTAATATCCGGTAGACCGTAGACAGCCATGCCATATCCTTGCTGTTGCCCATTCTGGAGCATATATCCGCTGCGCTTAACGGCTTCTCGGAGTTTTCAAGAATTGAAAGCACGATTTCACGCTGTTTTGTTCTTTTTAGTCCTGCAGGCCAGTTATTGTGTACCTCTTTCATTGGATTCACCTCATCTGATTACTAAAAAAGTGTAAATGCATATTATTCGCATCTAATTTATTATAAAATGCCCATATTAAGAAGTCAAGAATTTTGGAGCTGCCATATCAATATCCCTGAAACCGGCATATCAATATGTTATCTGCTGCGGAGGATACGGACGGCTGATTGCAGTCTTTTGGCAATTAAGACAAGAATAAGAACGGCAACGGAAATAAGAGCGGTAAATCCTCCGGGTGCAACATTAAGATAATATGAAATAAACAGACCCAGCATAATGTCTGTTACGCTGAATACGATGGAAAATATCAATGTGAGCTTAAAGCCTTTTCCAAGCTGCAGCGCCGTGGCAACAGGAAGAGCAATCATGGAGCTGAGGACCAGAACGCCTACGATCCTTATTGATACTGAGATTGCGGCAGAGACAAGGATTGAAAAAATATAATTGATCAGCTTGACCTTTACTCCTATTATTTTGGCCGTTTCTTCGTCATAAGCAATATATAACATCTGGTGGTATAAAATAATAAGGGTTACTACGGAGATCACACTAAGAATCAATACCATGACCATGTCAAACCGTGACACGGTCAGGATACTGCCGAACATAAAAGAATCAGCGTTGGCGCGTAATTTCCCGGAGCTTATGATGGTAATAGCGGTTCCGACACTCAAAGACAGAACGATGGTAAGAATCAAATCCGTATATTTTTTAAAATAACTGCGGAGAAATTCAATCAACGCACCGCAGACGGAGGTAAAGACAAACGCTCCGAGGATGGGATTCTTATTCGTCAGAAGTCCGATGGTGATACCGGCCAGGGAGGCATGGGACAGGGTATCGCCTATCATGGAATAACGGCGGAGGACCAGGAATATACCGATACAGGGGCATAAAATCGATATAAATATGGATACGAAAATTGCATTTTGCATAAAACCGTAATTAAGCATGGGTTTCATCAACCTTTCCTCTGATTTTTAAGAATTCATCGGCATATTGCGCGGGAGTGCACAGATGTCCCCGCCCGTCCGTCAGATGATATATTAACGTTGAGTTCGATATGGCGGCATCCAGGTTGTGCTCGACAGACACAACGGTAATACCGTTTTCTTTGTTTATTTTCTTTAAGAAGCCGTAGATTTCTTTCTGACTCTTTATGTCCACACCGGTGGAGGGTTCATCCAGAACCAATAAATCAGGACTGCCCATCAATGCTCGTGCAATCAGTATCTTCTGGCTCTGACCGCCGGACAGATTGCCCATCAGCGTATCTGCAAAATTCAGCATCCCGACCTGTTCCAGATTCTCCGCAATGGTATTTTTATTCCTGATCTTCAATAACCTTCGGTAGGAATTAAGAACCTCATAAACCGTAATAGGGAAATTGGAGTTGTTAAAATCATTTTTCTGAGGAACATACCCGATTTTCGATGTCCGGGTCATAATGCTTCCCCTTGCAGGCTTGAGGAATTTTAATATTAACCGCAATAGCGTGCTTTTACCGCTGCCGTTTTCACCTACGACCGATATATACTCGCCGTCGTGTATTTCCAGATTGATACCGTCAAGCACATACGGCGGCGAACCGGTATAGGAAAAATATAAATTATCCGCTTTAATCATTAGGAGCCATATCCTTTCTTAATGCAAAACTATATCATTAATTAGTATAATTGCAAATGCGTATCATTTGCACTTGACAATAATATTATTACAAGCTATTATATTAATGCAAATAGGAAACATTTGCAAGTAGAATTTGGGAGGTTGATATTATGATTAAGAAATGGGCCGCAATGCTGCTATGCATGATCCTGGCCGCAAGCTTCTCAGCGTGCGGCAACAGTAAGGATCAGGATAATACCGGACAATCCGGTGAAACGGAAGAAGGTCTGGTCAAGGTGTCCGTAACCTTTGACGCAATGAAGGAATTTGTTAAGGCAGTAGGAAAAGATAAGGTAGAGATTTCAACAATAATACCTGCCGGCATGGAACCTCATGATTTTGAGCCGAAGGGTCAGGATCTTACAGAGCTTAGCAAGGCCAAGGTTTTTGTATACAGCGGATTAGGTATGGAAGCGTGGGTGGAGGAAGCGATCAATGCAGCCGGCAGCGGGGAGCTGATTACGGTGGAAGCATCCAAGGGAGCCGACGTAATAGCCAACCCGGAATACGAGGAAGAAGAACACGAAGATGAAGAAGACGAAGATGAGGAGCATGAAGATGAGGAGGACGGACATGGTCACGGACAGTATGACCCCCATATCTGGCTTAGTTTAAAAGGGGCACAGGTGCAGGTTAAGAATATCAAGGACGCACTGGTCCAGGCAGATCCTTCGAATAAGGATTATTATGAAGCAAACTGTAATGATTTTATCACGCAGCTGGATAATTTGTACAACGAATATTATGAGAAATTCCAGTCCGCAGAGAAAAACAGCTTTGTAACAGGCCATGCCGCCTTTGGATATCTATGCAGGGAGTTTAATCTGGAGCAAAACAGTGTGGAAGATACCTTCGCGGAGGGGGAACCCAGTGCGCAGCAATTGACACAGCTGGTGGAATACTGCCGGGACAATAATGTAACCACCATCTTTGCGGAAGAAATGGCAAGTCCGGATGTCTCCCAAACCCTGGCCAATGAAGTCGGTGCAAAGGTAGAAACCATCTATACCATTGAAAGCAATGAAGATGATAAGACCTATCTGGAACGGATGGAAGATAATCTGTCGAAGATTTATGAGAGCTTGAGATAAAACCACATAAAGCCATAGGCAGAAAAACCGGGGTATTATCAATGGCTGCCGAAGCTTGAAACAGAACAAACATAAAACGCATAACCTGACGGATTACCGTCGTGTTATGCGTTATCTATTTACTTTTACTAATTGCGGGTCCCGGCTGTCAGGTATTAAGAAGATTATCTGCTTTTCTCCAGTATTTTCATTAGGGCCTGATAAGCGAGGGTAAAAGGGCGGCAGGGTTCTTTATTTTTATGTCTGCTAATTTACCAGAGTCCATAGCTTATGTATTCGGCATTTGTGCCCTTACATTGATTATTTGCTGTATACCGCGTCAAAGTACTCCGTACGTTCCTGAATAATAGAATCATATCCGGTGCCTTTCAGCTTTGTAATAAACTCAGCAAGCTTTGAGTCAAACTCCTCCGGCTTGCAGGTAATCAGCTTTACGATGTATTCGTCACTGAGCAGGCCGATTTCGGTATTCTTCTCGGTATAGATCGGTGAAGTATAAGTGGATGCATTACGGACAATACCTACTGATGCATTATTGTAGTTATCAATTACGTATTGCTCAAAGCCGGGAGCCTCCTTGGAAGTTGCCTTCGCAAAATCCTCCGGTGTCTTATAATAGCCCTGGTTTCCGATCAGGAACAGGTCATGACGGGTCCAGTCCTTGTCAGTTCCATTATAGACGGCATCGATGATAACGGGGATTCCTTCTTCATCATAGTTAAAATGCTCACCTTCCCTGCCGTGGAACAATGTAAATCCTCCTTCATGAGTTGCCAGCCAGTCCAGATAGGTAACGGCTGCCTCGACATTTTTGCAGGTTTTGGGAACAAATACATAAGCTCCGTTAATAGAGTAGCCTTTGTTATAGATCTGGCCGTCATGGATATTCTTAAGCGGGGGAATACTGACAACATCGGCCTCCGGATTATTCTGCTGCAGAGCCTGCAGCAGACTTCCCCGCATACTGTCCACATTGTAGCTTACATTTGCTTCAAAGCAGCCTATTTTTCCGCTTACGAAATCCTCCTTCAGGGTTTGGTCCGTTCTTACATAGTACTCCGGATCCATCAGTCCGTCATTATAGAGCTTATTCAACCATCTGAAATACTCGCCCGCACCCGGATCCGTATAAAGAAAGTCCGTAGTGGAGCCGGAATTGATATCATAGCTCTTTGCATCGCCGATGGTAGTCAGGAAGGGGAAGGCCATAACATTGATACCGGTATAGAAGGAAGCTGCAAGTACATCCTTTCTTCCGTCCGGATTATTATCCTTGAAAGCCTTAAGGACATCATACAACACATCCACCGTGGCAGGGACCTTCATTCCCAGCTTATCCAGCCAGTCCTTGCGCAGGAATAAATTCGTTTCTGCCGTAACGGAACGTTTTGCCGGGACTGACCACAGGGCATTGTCCGCATCGCGGCCGATATTCAAGCATTCCCCGCCGATGTATTCCTTCAGATTCTGAGCCTGGTCCTCAGCATCGATATAGGGAGCCAGATCAACGGTGCCTCCGTCTTTGAAGAAGCCTTCCACTACGGGTGCGCTGTAGCAAAGCATCAGATCCGGTGCTGTCCCGGAGGACATCATAAGCTGGATCTTACTTACCTCTTCGGATCTGGGAACCGCAACAAATTCCACCTTAATGCCGACCTTACCCATGCACTCATTGATGTAATCCACCCATTTATTATCAATAACGGTGCTTCCCTCCGGAGCATTGCTTCGATCGAATACTTCAACGGTAATGGTTACATTATCAAAGTTTTTGGAGCCGTAGGTAGTCTGAAATTTACTGGCTGCCTTTGGAGCTCCCGTAGTGCTTTCACCGGTATCAGCAGACTCCCCTTCGCTGTTTCCCGTTTCTTTTCCCCTCTCCTCCGTGTTCCCTCCACAGCCGGCCGACCCCACGGCTATGAGGATGACAAGGAATAACGCCAGCCATTGTTTCGCTTTTTTCATAACAAGATCCTCCTATTTTTCCTTCAAGTTTTATTAGTGTATCTGAATGCAGGTCTGTCAGCCCTTGACCGATCCCAGCATAACACCCTTTACAAAATACTTTTGAAGCCATGGATAAACCGCAAGAATCGGTATGGTGCCCACTACGATGCAGGTCATTTTCAAGGCTTCGGCCATGACGGCCTGTCCCAGGCCTTCCGCGCCGGTTGCACCAAGCTCCTCGGCAAATAACAGGTTGCGCAGCCTAAGCTGCAGGGTAAATTTATCCGGGGTCTGAATATATAACAGGGCACTGAAATAATCATTCCAATAACCGACCGCGTAAAATAAACCGATGGTTGCCAGAATGGGAAGTGATAACGGAAGCACGATCCTGGTGAGGATCGTGATATCACCGGCGCCGTCCAGATAGGCCGCCTCCTCCAGACTGTCGGGAAGCTCCCGGAAAAAGGTCCTCATAACGATGAAATTAAAAACACTGACGGCGCTCGGTATAAAAAGCGCCCCAAGGCGGTCATACAGCCCCAGGTTCTTCACCACCATGAAGGTGGGGATGATACCGCCGCTGAAATACATGGTAAATAAAATCAATCCGGTAATCCAGGTACGGCCCTTCAGCTTCTTCTTCGACAGGGCATAGGCGGCCAGTACGGTTAACAATAAGCCGATCCCCGTACCAAGCAAGGTCACGATGGCGGTCACCCGGATCGACACCCAGATCTGGCCGCGATAGATGATTTCCTTATAGGCATCCAGCTGGAAATCGATGGGATAAAATGTAATGCTTCCCGAAAGCACGGCCCGATTGCTGCTCAGGGAATAAGCAACCACATTCAAAAACGGGTATACACAAACAGCAACCAATAAAGTAAGCAAGGTATAATTAATAAAGGTTCCTATGGAAAAGGAATTCATTTTCCTCGTTTTCTTTTTCTTTAACATATGTAATTACCCTCCTTTCTACAAAATGCCGTCTTCGCCGATCAGCTTTGCAAAGCGGTCCGCCAGCAGCAGAATAATAATATTTACCACCGACTGGAACAAACCGATTACCGTCGATAAGCTGTATTCCGCCCGGACAATGCCAAGCCGGTAAATATAGGTGCTGATTACCTCCGACACATCCATTACCTTAGTGTTTCCTAACAAAAGCGGAGCGTCCAGACCGATACTCATCATCTTACTGATGGAAAGAATGAGCATCACAATAATTACGGATTTCATCAGCGGCAGAGTAATATGGAGAATACGCTGCAGCTTTGTGGCGCCGTCGATATAAGCCGCTTCATATAAGGCTTCATCGATTCCGGTGATAGCAGCCAGATAGATGATGGTTCCCCATCCGATCTCCTTCCACACATTCGCTACCACGTAGGTGAAGATCCACCAGCCGTTATTATTTAAAAAAGGAACGGCATCAAAGCCCACGCGTATAAGCAGATTGTTGATGCTTCCGTTATTCTGGGAGAATAAATTCCTTGCGATTCCGGCTACTACGACCCAGGAAATGAAATGAGGCAGATATAACAGGGACTGGGATATTTTTTTAAACCGGATTGACCGCACTTCGTTGAGCATGAGCGCCACTGCAATTGTCAGCGGGAAATTCACACTAAGTGTCGTGAGATTTAAGGTTAAGGTATTAAAGGTGGATTTCCAAAACTGATCCGTTGCGAAGACCGTCTTAAAATTATCCAGTCCCACCCATACACTGTCATGGATGCCCTTAAATATGTTGTAATCCTTGAATGCAATCACCAGTCCGTACATGGGAATGTATTTGAATACGATATAATAGGTGATTACCGGTATCAGCATCAGATAAAGCCATTTGTCCCTCCATAAATAGAAGCCCAGGCCCTTTTTCTCCGTCCGGGCTCTGACATGTCTGACTGCAAGTGTTTTCTTCATAGGAACCTCCGTCATTTCTAAGTACCTTTTGCATGCACTTTTAATGAAATTATCTTAAGGCGGTCCCCCCGGCATATCAATGGTACGATTCTATTTTAGACTATGAAAAACTATTATGACCTATCAAATTCTTGCATTGCGATGTAGGATTCTCGCTTAACTTGAAAATTCAGCCACGGGCATAGTATACTATCCTCAGTTGCTGTTCCGCATAATTGTACAATTCATACTGCTGTAAATTGCATAAAATTGTTTATCGGGGGAAAAAGAATGTGGAAAAAAAGACCGTCTCACACTAAATTCAAAAGCCGCAGAAGATGGAAGGGCTTCCAGCGATATCTCTACCGGATCATCAAATCGAACATCCTTCTGGTCCTGATTCCCGTATGCATTCTGGGAATATTCTGGTACAGCATGGTCGTGGATCAGGCCGAGCAAAAATTCCACCAGCAAAAATCCATTGAATTAAGAGAAGTGGTCTCCGGTATCAGGCAGCGTATCAAGACTCTGAAGCTGGAGCTTTCCGTGGAAAAGGAGGAACCCAAATACGGCTCCTACACCTTCTCGGACGATTATAATTCAGATCTGAAAGCGATTTCCAAGCGTCTGTCCACCATGATTGAAAAGTTCTGGCTTCTCCATTCTTCATACTTTTATGACCGGACCACGGGAATCATTTATTCCTCCATGTCCGGCCGCTATGCCTTCGCAGCCTTTTATGACACCCAGTGGCTGGAGGATGCCGATGAAAGCTTCCGGGTACAGCAGCTTCCCCTGCGGGTGGCCTTTAATAACGCTTCCATAATAAACAATACGCCGCTCTACCGTGAATACAATCATTTAGTCCTTTCCCTGGTAGTAAGGGAAAGGCCGGATTTCTTTCTGGTTGCCAACATCAGTGTAAACCGTCTTTTTATGGACATTATAAGTACCTATGAATTAAACAGGAACAAGGAGGAATTCTTTTTTATTACGCCGGAGGGCAGGCTGCTGGAAGGACGCTGTGATTATATGGATCCCGCCGATTTATTAAGCGCGCCTGCAAAGCTGATCGAGAATGACATTTACTTTATCAATCAGAAGGAACGCATCTATTTTCTCACAGATCCGGGCTGCGGGATATATTGTGTTACCTCCTATCCGGTGGGGGAATCGTATCAGGAGGCCCAGTATCTGGGCAAATACGTTCTTTTTGTCTGTCTGGCTGTTCTCTTTTTCCTGTTGTTTGTGTCCACCTATATGGCAAAGCGGCTTTATCATCCCATCAATGCGCTTTATTCCGATATCGCGGACAATGCCGCAACCCTGCAGAAGGAAAATGCCTGTGATGAAATCGATATGCTCAAGCATGTATTTGCGGAAATGAATACCTTTAATTCCGATGCCAGGCAGAATTTAAAGCAATTTGATGAGATCAGCAAAATCTTTCGCTTCCGTAATTTCCTGGAGCATTGCCAGTGCAAGGCTGATTTTTTATCCGACCATCCCTATTTGTTTGATTCCGGAGGGAAGGGCCGGTGTGAGCTGCTGATGATCAAGCTTGATATTGCATTCATGTCCCTTCCGGAGGAAGAAGAGATGGTATTCCGCCTGAATCTCCAGGAGGTGCTGCTGACCTATCTGCAGTCCTCCATGAAGGGGATCCTCACCAGGATAGAGAATGATAACCTGGTTCTGCTTTATTATGGTAATGAGTCGGAAAGCATCGTTCAGACACGGAAGGTATTAACGGATACGGTCATCAAGCTCTCGGAAAACAATGCGTACTTTGCCGTCAGCCAGCCGATCACCGGTGTGGAGGACATTATTCCCCAGTATCGCAGCTGCCTGGAATTAGTGGAGGCCTCATATTTCTTCTCCTGGAAGAATGAACCGGTCACCTCCGGCCGGATTGCCGGCGCCGGGGAAAGCGATGATGTAAGCAATCTGCTGTTAAGGGTCAATACTTCCTTAATAAGAAGTATCGTCTCCCAGAAGGAGCAAGAGATTGAAGCCATTTTCCATGAGCTGGAGCAGGAGTTGCGGCAGATCCGGAATGCATCCCGGGTAAGGGATATATTCAATCAAATCGTGATTGAGCTGGACCACGAATTTCATTTTAACAAGGCTTTGGGAATTAATCTTATACAATTCCTGAATGACAAAAAAACATTGGCGGATATACTTTCCTCCATGCGCCTGATTCTGACGCAGCTGTCCCGCCAATTCGGCAATAACGACGCCCGCGAGAATAATTATTGCGAGCTGGCACAGAAGTATCTGGACGAAAACTATATGCGGGATATGAATATCATCGATGTGGCGGATCATCTGGATATCAGCTACTCCTACCTCAGCAGGATCTTCCGCATTAAAACAGGCGTAACCCTGACGGACTACCTGAATAGTGTCCGGATCGAGAACAGCAAGGAATATCTTGAAAAAACCTTCCTCACCCTGAATGAAATTGCAGAAAAGGTCGGATATAACAATGTCCAAAGCTATCAGCGCTTCTTCAAGAAATATATGAATATTACTCCGGGAGATTACCGCAGGCTGCATAATCTTTAAGGCTCAGTAATCAAAGTGATTAATACGATTTACATCCTTATTGGGATAGACTATAATAAAATAATGATTGTGAACAGCACGAGCTCCGGGAGGTCGTTAAGAAAGGCCCTCGGTCTTGGTATTATCCTATATGCTTAGAGGTGCAGGATGAAAATATTGGACAGAGACTTCTATAACAGAGATTCCCTGGTTGTAGCGAAAGATTTATTGGGCAGGATACTTGTACATGAAAAGGACGGCTGCAGGATATCCGGTATGATAGTTGAGACAGAAGCGTATATGGGGGTGACGGATAAAGCAGCCCACTCCTATGGCGGAAGACGGACACCGAGGGTTGAGGTTATGTATGGAGGTCCCGGATTTTCTTACGTATTTCTTATCTATGGAATGTATGATTGCTTCAATATCGTCACCAGGGAAGAAGGAACGCCCCAAGCGGTTCTGGTCCGGGCGCTTCAGCCCATGGAGGGACTTGACCTGATGGCCCATAACAGATTCGGTACTGCGTATGACCGGTTGACCAAAAGCCAGATCAAAGGCTTATCCAATGGTCCCGGTAAATTATGCAGGGCACTGGCTATTGACCGGAGCCTGAATGGAGAAGATCTGTGCGGCAGCCGCCTGTATGTCCGGGAAGGAGAGAATATCCCCTGTCCCATTGTATCGGCAAAACGCATCGGTGTGGATTATGCCGGGGAGGCAAAAGATTATCTGTGGAGATTTTATATCGAAGGCAGCCAATATGTCTCGGTAATATAAGAGATAAAAATATAAGAGATAAAAATATAAGGGATAAAAATATAAGAGATGGAAATAAAAAAGATGGAAATATGATGAGTAGAAATGTTATGGATGAAAATGCAAGGGATAGGAATATACGGAATATATAATTTTTTGTGTTTTGTATCAATGATAAAAGATGATAATATTTATAAAGGTATATAAGCTGACGGGTTCAACGGTTAAGTAAATCCAGACATTATAATAACCTGTATACCGGCTGGAAAGTGAGGACAATAAGATGAAGCTGCATAATAGCAAGGTGGTAATCGTCGGTGCCGGAGTGGTAGGCTCCACCATCGCCTATTGCCTGGTGGTCAGAGGAATCTGCTCGGAGGTAGTAATTATCGATGTTAATTACGAAAAGGCATTGGGGGAGGTTTTAGACCTTAAGCACAGTATCGAATATCTGGATCGTAATGTCTCGGTAAAGGCAGGGTCCTATGAGGAATGCAGGGATGCCGATGTGGTCGTCATAACCGCGGCGGCACCAAGGAACGGTGAGACAAACCGTCTGAATTTGATCAGGGACACCTCGAAAATCATTCGTACCGTGACCGAGCAGGTTATGTCGAACGGCTTTGACGGGCGTTTTGTAGTAGTGTCTAATCCGGTGGATGTTATGAGCTACTATGTATATAAATTATCCGGGCTGCCGAAAAATCAGGTAATAGGAACGGGCACGGCTCTTGAGACAGCCAGGCTGAAGCAGATCATAGGCGAAATTATGAATATAGATCCCAAAAGCGTGCAGGCTTATTCCATGGGAGAGCACGGGGATTCCCAGATGGTTCCCTGGTCCCATGTAAGGGCGGGAGGTAAGAGCTTCTGTGATATCCTTGAGGATAACCGGGAGAGATTCGCCCATGTGGATCTGGAGGATCTTGTCCAGAAGACCAGGGTAGCGGGGCATGAGGTATTAGCCAGAAAGAACAGCACCCAATACGGGATAGCCAGCGCAGCCGCCGCAATCATTGCCGCCGTATTAAGAAATGAGAATAAAATGATACCGGTATCCACCTACCTGGAAGGTGAATATGGGATTCATGACGTATTCTGCGGAGTACCTGCCATATTAAACATCGAAGGGGTCAAGGAAATCGGTGAATTCCGCCTTACCGCGGAGGAAAGACTTAAATTGCAGGAATCAGCCGCCATTATTAAGGAATATATAAAGCAGCTGCAGTTCTGATATATAATAATCCAGGCTATTCATCATTATCCTTAAGCCGGTCAGCTGCTTCATCGGTATCATTCCTCGGACGGGACATGTACAGAATATGGACCGTAACCGCCGCAGCGATTATGGGGAGGCATATGGCCGCCCACAGGGTATTCAGTCCGATGATCGTTATACACATAATTCCCCATAGCCAGACCAGGCTTTTTATTACGGTAGCCTTGCTTAATCCGGTCCGTTTACTGTAGCTAGTTATATATTCGCGGAAAAAAGGGCTCTTTCGTAACCATGCCGACAGCCTTTTATTGCTTGAAAAGCATCCTGCTGCCAAAAGGACGAATGGGGTGGTAGGGAGGATCGGAAGAAATACTCCCACAGCCCCCAAGCCCAAACACACAAAGCCTGCCAGAATTATCAGCTTGTTTTTCATAGCGGCAACCTCCTTATGGTTTCATTGCTGCGGATCAGGCCGTCTAAAAACAGCATGTTGATATCCCTTATCAGTTCGGGATTGTGTTCGACCCTTTCACGGATTTTTTTGTTATGCATCAGATAGGTCTGAATCATATCAATACATATTTCAATGGCGGTATTGGATGCCTCCGGTGAGAATATGCCCAAATGCTTGCCTTTTTCAACAAAGTCCATGAAAAGCTGCTTGTTGGAAGAATTAAAGGCGTCAAGATACTGCCGCAGCTCCGGGTCACTGTCAACCGCTTCAAAAAAGAACTGCAGGCTGTACTTGCCGTAATACCATGACCGTATCTGGATATACTCCTCGATTTTATCAATGAAGTTTCCGTCCTTTTCGATCAGCTGCTTGATTTTCTCCGTGCTTTCATCCAGTATATTCTTGATAATGATACGCCGGAGGTTGTCCTTGCTTTCAAAAAAATTATAAATGGATACCTTGGAGACATGGGCCTTATCTGCTATCTCCGACATGGTTACCTTATCAAATCCATATTGATCGAACAACTCCAAAGCCGTCTGCATGATGGCTTTTTTCTTATCATTTCTTCTTTTCTCGAATCCGTCCAAAATAATCACTCCAAAATCATGAACTATATAAACATGCCGCGTAAATAAATATATCATATTACACTTGACAAGTCAAGAAAACATTAGTAATATATGAACTGTAAACGTAATTAAAGTTCATAAAATGAAAGGGGTATTGATATGGCGGACATTCTCTTTGAAAACGCAAGAAAAGAATACAGGATGGGGGAGGTTACCATTACTGCGGCAAACGACGTATCGTTTCAGGTCAGGGACGGTGAACTGTGCATCCTTTTAGGACCTTCCGGTGCGGGTAAAACTACCGTCCTCAACCTGTTGGGCGGTATGGATACCGTTACCTCCGGGAAGATCTTTTTTGCAGGCAGGGATATTGCTGCGATGAACGATTTGGAGCTTACCGATTACCGGCGTTATAAAATCGGATTTGTTTTTCAATTCTATAATCTGATACCGAATCTGACTGCGGCGGAAAATGTCGAGCTTGCAAAGCAGGTATGCAAATCGCCCATGGAGCCGGAAGAAGCCTTGCGGATCGTGGGCCTTAAGGACAGGGTGCATAATTTCCCGGCGCAGCTTTCCGGCGGTGAGCAGCAGCGGGTTGCCATCGCCAGGGCGATCTGCAAGAACCCGGACCTGCTCCTTTGTGACGAACCCACCGGTGCACTTGATACCGAGACAGGGAAAACCGTTCTGGGTGTTTTGTCCGATATCAGCCGCAGGATGGGCAAAACCGTAATCATTGTCACACATAATTCCCTGTTGGCACCGATTGCGGACCGGCTGATTGAAATGAAGAATGGCAGGGTAATCCGGGAAATCGTACAGAAAGCCCCTGCGGATCTGGAGGGAATCAAATGGTGACCATGCTGCAGAAAAAAATTCTCAGGGATATCCTGGAGAACCGCTGGCCGTTTCTGGCAATCGTATGTATCTGCTCTCTCGGAGTTGCTTTATTCAGCGGTATCAACCTGTATGTGGATACCGTCGAGACGGCAGTCACCGGATATTATGAGCGGGCCAACCTTGCCGACTACTGGATCTACAAGGCGGAGTTCTTAGAATCCGACCTGGATAACATACGGTCTCAGGACAATATCCAGGCCGTACAGCGCCGCAAAGCGGCTGATATTGCCCTGTCGGGCTCATCGGGCTCGGTGCTCCGCATCCATGCTGTTGATGAAGCGCCGGTAATAAATACGGCGGAGCTTCTGGAGGGAAGTCTGCTTGAGGAGGATGATAAAAACGCCCTTTTGCTGGATAACCGGTTTGCCGAAGCCCACGGGTTGTCCGTCGGCGATACGATTACCTCAGGGAATGCGGGAGAGCAGACGCAGTGGCTGATCAAAGGGATCATCCGTAATGTGGAATATGTTTATTATGCCCCGGAGGGCCTTACTGTCCCCGACTACCATAAATACGGCTTTGCCTATACCGGCGCTTCTTCTCTGCCGGATGCTGCCTTTAATGAAATGATACTGACTCTTAAGGAGGATGCCGGCCTTTCCCAGGAAGAGGTCATGCAGAAGCTGCGTGATATTCTGGGGAACGTCAACATAATGAGCCGTGACCACCAGGCAAGCTACAGAAAGATATCGGAGAGCCTTACCGGGATAAAGCAGATCGGGCTGTTATTTTCCGCTGCCTTCTTCCTGACAGCCGCGCTTGTGACGTGGATTACCGTCTCCCGCATGATGGAGAACCAACGCCAGCATCTGGGTACATTGCGTTCCCTGGGCTTCTCCAAGAGTGTGATCATGAGAAAATATACCCTGTTCGGAATTCTGGTAACCGTACCCAGTATGCTGATAGGGTGGCTTCTTTCACGGTATCTGATCGCACAATCGCTTTATGATGTGGGGATCACTTATTACACCATAGAAGCGACCGGAGTGAAGGCTTTTTCCCCGCACCTTGTTCTGGCGGTGCTATGCGTAGCGGCAGTAACCTGCGGCGGCACGGTGCTTAACTGCCGCAAATCGCTGCAGGCCATGCCGTCGGAGCTGATGCGGCCCAAGCCTCCGGTGCAGGGGCACCGAATTTTTCTGGAAAGGATCACGCCATTTTGGCGCAGGCTAAGCTTCAGCGGAAAAATCGTAACTAGAAATCTGTTTCGCAATAAGGCGCGCCTGCTCATGGGCCTTGTGGGAATAATCGGCTCCACTGCTCTGATTCTATGCGGCTTTGGGCTGATGAACTCCATTAATGGAATGCTTGACCGGGCATTCGGCGAAACAGTACGGTATAACGTGGAGATCAAGCTCCGGTCCTCTCTGGCTCCGGAGCAGCTGACCGATATATACGATATCCTGCAGGATGCCGCCATCATAGACGAGACCATGGCATTCGGCATCTACCTCTACGGAGAGAAGGGCAGTATGCAGAATCCTTATCTTGTCGTAATGGACGAAGGGCAGAAAAGCCTCAGCTTCAAGGATATGGAAGGCAATGAGGTAAGCCTGCCGGAGGATGGGGTGCTGATTACTCCAAGAATGGCAGAGGCTCTTGGCGTCGGCGCCGGCGATATGCTCAAGGCAGAACGTCTTGACGGAACCGTATTTTCCTTCAAGGTAGCGGATATTGTGGATTTTCCGGTGGGTAACGAGGTCTATATGAGCAAAGCCGCCTTTTCAAAAGTGTCCGAGCTCCCGTTCCTTATAAGGACCCTGCTGGTACACGGGCAGGAGCTTGATCTGAGCCGGCTGAAGGCCGATCCCCGGATTTCACTGGTGGAGACAAGGGAGGAGATGAAAAACAATATGCTGATCGTTCTGGAAACACTGCGGTTTTTCCAGGTCATACTGATCGTGTTTTCCGGCCTGCTTGCCTTTGCGGTTATGATGGTGCTGGGACGGATGAATTACTATGAGCGGACACGGGAGCTTGCAACGCTGAAGGTATTGGGATTTTATAAAAAGGAAATAAAACGCCTGGTGCTGCGGGAAAATATCTGGATAACCATATTCGGGCTGCCCTGCGGCTACCTCGTCGGCCTGCTGCTGCTTCGTGTGATTTTAAAGCAGGCAACGACGCCGGATCTTGAGATATTGCCGTTGATCACGGTAATCAGCATAATCATAGGCTGTGCCTTTATTCTGGCATTTACCATGCTGGTGAATCATGTAATAGGTCGAAAGTTCAAAAGCATTGATATGGTGGCCTCCTTAAAAAGCGTGGAGTGACCGGCTCCGCCGGTGCTGCCGTCCTGTCATTTTTCTGTCCTGTTATTTTTCTGTCCTGTCAGCGCACCGCCTGGGAAAGTATATCTCAGGCGGTTTTTGCTGCGGCGATATATTGGGAGGAATTTATCAGCCGGTGTTGTTTATCCGCAGCAGTTTATGCTATAATGCAGCTATATCGGATGATACGGCAGATGTTCATGCCCCATCCTCCGGCTATGCTTCACCTGTGATCGTATGGGACCGCAGGAAGCGATTATATAAGCAGCCATCGGGAGAAATATGTATGAAGATACTGATAACCGGATTTGAACCATTCAACGGAGAGACAATCAACCCATCCTATGAAGCGGTGAAATTACTTGAGAATAAAATAGCGGGTGCCGGAATAATCAAACTCAGCCTTCCCGTCGTATTCGGAAAATCATTAGAGAAGCTGCTGGAAACCATAGGAGCCGAGCGGCCCGATGCGGTAATCTGTGTGGGGCAGGCCGGCGGTAATTACGGCATTGCGGTAGAACGGGCAGCCATCAATATGATGGATAGCGCACTGGCAGATAATGAAGGCAGGATATATGAAGAGGAAGTGATCTTTCCGGATGGTGAGAACGCATATTTTACCAACCTGCCGGTTAAGAATATGGTAACAGAGATGAGAGATAACGGGATACCGGCATTTGTATCAAACTCTGCAGGCACTTATGTGTGCAATCATGTTATGTACGGATTGCTTTACCATATCAATAAGCGGCACCCGAATATGAAAGGCGGCTTTATCCATGTACCATATATTCCGGAACAGGTGATCGGCAAGCCCGGGAAAGCAAGCATGTCCCTTGCGGACATCGTCAAAGGCATTACCTGTGCAATTCAAGCAGTTTTGAAGGATAATTGATAATTACGATACGTTACCTTCGGTACGGAGAAGAAGGCAAATTAATTATTAACAGCTTATTATACAGCATTCAAGGATGCACTCCGGCAGGAAGGGAACACAGGAAAGGATAGGAAAACCTGATGAATATCATCTGTGTTAATGAATATGATCATAATACCTCCATGCAGATCAGTCAGATCTTCGTTGACGGCTTTTACCAGTGGCTGCATTACTTTTCAAAGGATAAGGAGAAGCTGGCAAAAGCCTTCCGGCATATGTTTAACCCGGAGGTATTCCATATTGCCGTGGAGAATGATGAAGTACTGGGGATAACGGCATGTACGGACGGGAAAACACCGTCGGTCAGGCTCCAAAGGAAGGAGCTGCGAAAGCATCTGGGATTTATTATGGGAACCGTCACATATTATGTGCTGAGACAGGAATTTGAGAAGAAGCAGTATCCCTTTGAGATCACATCGGGGATGGGGACGGTGGAGTTTGTTGCCGTTTCCTCAAAGCACCGCGGTAAGGGTGTGGCGTCGGCGATCATAAATCATATCATCCGTACAACCTCCTATCAGGAATATGTTTTGGAGGTGGCGGATACGAATTCGAATGCGGTTTCCCTTTACAGGAAGCTTGGTTATGAGGAATTCCTGCGGGTGGCACAAAAGCATCCGGAAAAAAGCGGGATCAATTATCTTATTTATATGAAATATACGAAGTAACCATGCGGCAATTATTATGAGAAGGAGCAGGAACAGGATGAAAGAATTTAAGGTGACACTGATTGGTTTGGGTGCCATAGGTGTCTTTTTTGCACCGAAACTGGACGCATATCTGGGGAAAGAGAATTTCAGGATACTTGCGGAGGGCGAACGTAAGGAGAAAATCCGCCGTAATGGAGTGACGGTGAATGGAGTAAGGCATAATTTTACATTGATCGATTCCCGGCTGACAGGGGATCCTGCCGATTTAATCATCATAGCCGTAAAGGATACCGGGCTGACCCAGGCAATCCATGATATACGAAACCAGGTGGGAGAACGGACACAGATACTCTGTGTCATGAACGGCATCGACAGCGAAGAGCGTGTTGCCGAAGTCTACGGCTGGGAGCATGTTCTCTATTCCTATATGCGTGTTTCCATTGTTATGAAGGAGGGAACGGCTGATTTTGATCCCGGGTTCGGGAAAGTGCATTTCGGTGAAGCCGATAACCTTCAGCTTTCCGATAGAGTAAGAGCTATTAAGGAATTATTCGATGCCTGCAATATCAGTTACAATATTGATACGGATATGATAAGGGGGATGTGGTTTAAATTCATGTGCAATGTGGGCGAGAACCTGACCTGCGCCCTGCTGGGAATACCCTTCGGTGCTTTTCAGGTAAGCAGCCATGCCAATGCCATACGGATCAAAGCCATGTGGGAGGTGGTACATATTGCAAACCGCCTGGGGATTGACCTGGGGCAGGAGGATATGGACAGGCAGGAAGAGACCTTAAAGAAGCTTCCCTTTGCGAATAAGCCTTCCACGCTTCAGGATCTGGAAAACGCACGTATGACAGAGATTGAAATGTTTGCCGGAAAAGTAATAAGACTGGGGCAGGAGCTGGGGATAGATACACCCGTCAATTTCATGCTGTATCATGGCATTAAGACATACGAGGAGAAGAATCAGGGTTTATTTTCGCAAAACCATATTAATACAGGGAGCCTTAAAGAAGAATAGAGAGCGGAAATCCTGATCTGGCTCCAGTTATATAATATTTGATAACGGAGCCTCCCGGTAGCGCTGGTTCTGATACATGCTCCGGTATTCGCTGGGAGTGCATTTCTTAATACAGCGGAAATTACGGTTAAATGTAGCCAGACTGTTAAAGCCGCTTTGCATTGCGATCTCGACGATGGATAAGTTGGGATCGCATAATAATGCTTCCGCATTTATAATACGGCGTTTCATCAGATAATCATAAAAAGTGGCGCCGGTAAAATCATAGAACAAGCGTGAAAAATGATATTTACTGAAGCCGGCATAGAGTGCCAGCTCATCCAGCGTAAGATTTTCGGTACAATGCTCATTAATATATTTACATACACCCAGGAATTTATCGATATACAGATGCCATTTCTGTTTCTTAGTAATATTTTCTGATTTGTCCCTCTTAATGCAATTTCTTCCCAAATACACAAAAAAATGCATAAAAAGAGCCTGAATCAAAGCTTCGCTTAAGGGCGACCGGTTAAGATACTCATCGGTGATCTGCTCCAGCAGGCTGGATAATTGCTTGTAATAGGGATTATTCTCACTGGCCGGGATCAAGACGCAGGGATAAAAACCGCTGCTGATGGAATCGATGCCCCGTATGCTGTTCAGAATGGAGTTGTCGAATAATACGATGAGCCGTCTTCCGGTAGGCGGAGCATAGAGCTCGTGTATTTCACCGGAGGGAAGAATAATAATGTCTCCTACGTTCAGCACATAACTCTTTTTATCTACCACCACCGTGTAGATGTTTTCCAGCGGCATAATGATCTCAACGTCCGTATGCCAGTGCATGGGGTAATCTTCAACTTCCCGGTTAATATAAAGCTGTACTACATTCATATCGTCCAAATGCATGACGGTTTCTCTGGTTCCATCCAATGCGGCCAGCATATAGTTTCCCTCCAATCCAATACAAATAAATAACTTCACAAATCTTATAACGGCATAGAGATTTTATATATATTTGAGTGCATAATGTACTAATCATATATTGCAATGCATCATAATGCACATTATCTAAATATAACCATTGTTATGTACATAGTTTACAATAATATAATCGGATTATACAGGAATATTATACATAATCTATTAGAAAATGTAAATAGCAAACTGCAAAAATGTAAAATATATGTATTTTACTTTTAGAAAAATAGCAATATTTGAGGAGTAAATAGCAATATATTAGAAGATAAATTTGCAAATTTATGGTATATACCGCCTACTGATCAAAAATTGCAATTCCCAAAGAATGCCTGCAATATAAAAAGCTTCTGTCATATATACAATATTTACAATAAGTAATGAGCTAATAATGCCTGCATAATGATAAAGTCATATATCAATAGAAATGACCTTGGAATTATTTATGTATTATTGCTTGAATTATTCCATATTTAATAAAAAAATAAATTGAAAAATAGCAATATTTGATTAGTGAATAGCAATACACAAGAGGAAGTAACAGCTGATTTATGGTATTAATTATATGAATGCTCCGATTATTGCCGGCTGAAGGATTCAATGTGATCAGGTAAAGGATGGAGCGATAGTTCCGGTCACATATTTATAAACAGGAGAGGTAAGTATGAAGTTTAAAAAGAAGTATTTGATAGGAGTATTGCTGATCATTGTTGTTATCCTTGCGATAGTGCTGATACCGGGAGATAACATAAAAAATTATCAATATAAGTATGAAGATCTTGGGAATACCGTCTCTGAAGCGGAGGGCCTGGGACGGGAGAATACATATTCAAAATATCTGGAGCAGCATGCTTCAAAGCCGTATCCGGATACGGGGGTCGCAGTTGATATTGCAGCATATACGGACGGTGCGGAGGTTGAAGTTCTGCAAAGCTTTGAAGGAGAGGATAATGTCCTGTCAACCTCAGAGGCTTCTTATGCGGAATGGCAGATTGATGTCCCCGAAGCAGGCATGTATCAGATCTATATGGAATACTTTCCGGTGAAATCCAGAGGAGTGGATATCGAACGAAAGCTGTACTTCAATGGTGAGGTGCCTTTCCTGGGTGCAGATGCATTAACTTTTACGAGGCTTTGGAAGGATAAGAATGAGATCGTCCAGGATAATCAAGGCAACGATATACGTCCCACCCAGGTAGATATCCCGGATTGGACCGGCGGATTTATGAAGGATGACCTGGGATATTATACGGAGCCTTACCGTTTTTATTTTAACCAGGGAATTAATACGGTAAGACTGGAAGCGGTGAACGAGCCGGCAGTCATAAAATCACTGACCCTTAAGCCGGTGCTTAGGAATGAGACCTATGAGGAATATCTTCAGAATGTCCCTTCCTTTGAAGAATCCCAGGCCGCAGCCGATTACAAGCAGGTGATTCAGGGAGAGGCCTCCACTCTTCGTTCCTCACCGTCCCTGTATGCGATCTATGACAGGTCCTCTTCGGATACGACACCCTACAGTGTCTCCGATATCCGCCTGAATATGATAGGGGGGAATGCCTGGAGAGTTCCCGGACAGTGGATCGAATGGGAGCTTGAGGTGCCGGAGGACGGCTTCTACCATATTACAATCAAAGGCAGACAGAATTATAACCGGGGCTTTGTATCCAACCGGGCCGTTTATATCGACGGAGAGATTCCGTTCAGGGAGCTGGAAAAGGTCAGCTTCCGATACAGCAACCGGTGGGAGGGGCTGACACTCTCGGATGATAATAAGGAGCCCTATGAATTTTATCTTACCGAAGGGAAGCATACCCTGCGCCTGGAGGTGACACTGGGGGATATGGGAGATATCCTGACCCAGATGGAGGATTCTGTTTACCGTCTGAATGAGATATACCGGAAAATTCTGATATTAACAGGAACCACTCCGGATAAATACCGTGATTACAGGATCGCACAGGTATATCCGGAGGTAATCGAAGCCATGAGTCTGGAAAGCAAGCGTCTGTATAAAATTGTGGATGATATTGTAGCATATTCCGGCCAGAAAGCCAGCCAGGTAGCATCCGCACAGAGGCTGGCGCAGCAATTGGAGAAATTTATTGAGAATCCGGACCGGATTCCCAGAAGCTTTACGAATTTTAAAGATAACATCAGTGCGTTGGGAACCTCCATATTATCCATGAGCGAAGCTCCCCTGGATATTGATCTGATCACCGTCACCGGAAGGAATTCGAAGCCGGATGAGGTGAAGGAGACCTTTGTGGATAAGGCGGTTCATGAAATAAGATCCTTCTTTGTATCCTTTGTGGAAGATTATAATTCGGTAGGCGACGTATATGAGAAGGAGGAGGCCATTGAGGTATGGATCCTGTCGGGCCGTGACCAGAGTACCATATTAAAGACCATGATCGACGATACCTTTACTCCGGGTACGGACATTAAGGTGAACGTAAAGCTGGTGGAGGCAGGAACTCTCCTGAATGCGGTAATAGCCGGAAGAGGACCGGATGTGGTGCTGTCCGTAATGCAGGGGGAGCCGGTGAATTATGCACTGCGTAATGCGGTGGAGGATATCACACAATTTGAAGATTATGAAGAGGTGCTGGAGGAATTCTATCCAAGCTCCTACGAACCCTTCCGCTTTGAAGGCGGAATCTACGGACTGCCTGAGACACAGTATTTTAACGTATTGTTCTACCGCAAGGATATCATGGAGGAGCTGGGACTTGCCATACCCCAGACCTGGGAGGAGCTGATTGCCCTGCTTCCTGCCATACAGCAGAATAATATGAGTATTGCCATCCCGTCCACGGAACGCGTCATAAACAATGTCTCCAATCCAGACCTGTCCAACTTTTTTGGACTGCTTTACCAGCATGAGGGAACAGTATATGATCCGGAGGGAAAAGTGGCGGTGCTTGATAATGAAAGCAGCGTGGAGGCCTTTGAAACCTTTACGAAGTTCTTTACCCAATATAAGCTTCCGACACTTTATGATTTTGTCAACCGATTCCGCTCCGGGGAGATGCCCCTGGGAATTCAGGATTATAACGTATTCAATACCCTGGTGGTATTTGCTCCGGAGATCAGAGGCTTATGGGATTTCACGCTGATACCGGGCACCAGGACGGCGGACGGTACCATCAACCGGTCCTGCCATGCCTGGGGAACCTGTTCTATGATGCTGAAGCAGGAGGAGCAGGGGATGAAGGAGAACTCCTGGGAATTTATGAAATGGTGGGCGAGTTCACAGACCCAGGTACGTTTCGGACAGGAGATGGAAAGCATCATGGGTGCCTCGGCAAGATATGCGACTGCCAATAAAAAGGCATTCGACCAGCTTTCCTGGAGCAGCAGCCAGCTGAAGGTAATCAGCGAGCAGTGGGAATGGGCCGTAGGATTTCACGAAATCGCCGGAGGTTATTATACCTCCAGACATATCACCAATGCAATCCGTAAAGTAATTAACGATAATGAAGATACAAGAGAGACACTGCTGGATTATACAAGAACGATCAATGAGGAAATTGAGAAAAAACGTCTTGAATTTGGCTTGGATGTGAGATAGGAGGCTCGGGAATGTCATTACTTAAAAAGTATGTTACTAAGAAAAAGATGGATGCTGCCATTGCCTGGAAGAGAGCAAAGCATTCCAGGACCTACTACCTGTTTTTGGCACCCTATGCGGTTTTGTTCACGCTTTTCTACATAGTTCCGGTTATAACCTCATTGTTCCTGAGCTTTACCTATTATAATGTGTTGGAGCCACCTAAGTTCATCGGACTGCAGAATTATATCAATCTGCTCCTGGCAGATGATGTATTCCTGATTGCGGTCAAGAACACCTTTCTGCTGGCAGCCGTCACCGGTCCTCTGGGATATCTGGCTGCATTCCTCTTTGCATGGTTTATTAATGAGCTGCCAAAATACCTGAGAGCCTTTGCAATCGTAATTTTCTATGCACCCACCATATCCGGCCAGGTATTTTTGATCTGGGCAATTATGTTCTCCGGCGATGCCTATGGGTATATCAATGCCTTTCTGCTGGAACTTGGCATTATCGGTACTCCCATCCTGTGGCTGACCAATCCGGATTATATGCTGACGGTGGTGCTGATCGTTACCCTGTGGATGAGTCTGGGCACGGGCTTCCTGGCTTTCGTCGCAGGCCTGCAGGGCATTGATAAGGCGCAATATGAGGCAGGCTATATCGACGGAATTAAAAACCGGTGGCAGGAGTTATGGTATATTACCCTTCCCGGTATGAAGCCCATGCTCTTATTCGGCGCGGTGATGACGATTACACAGTCCTTCGGAATAGCGGATGTGCCCATCGCCTTAACCGGCTTCCCAAGCACGGATTATGCGACACAGACCGTGGTGACACATTTAATCGATTACGGTTCCATCCGGTTCGAGATGGGATATGCCTCAGCAATTGCGACTCTGCTGTTTTTTACCATGATTTTATGTAATAAGCTGATTCAAGCCATGCTGCACCGTGTCGGAACCTGATCATAATTTGATGAGAAGCATTAGTAAGCCGTTAATAGCGGCGGATGGAGATTATCATGGAGAGAGAAAAGGGTTATGAAGATGAGAAGACATACAAAACGTAATAAGCCGAACCGGTCCAAAGCAGGGGATGTGGGGATTTATATGGTACTCATTTTCTTTGGTCTGTTCATGGCATTCCCGCTGGTATATGCCATAAACAGTGCATTCAAGCCATTGGATGAGATATTTGTTTATCCTCCCAGAATATTTGTACAAAATCCTACCATGGATAATTTTCAGGACCTGCTGGTAATCATGGGAAAGTCCTGGGTGCCGTTTTCCAGATATCTGTATAATACCGTATTCATCACTGTGGTGGGTACCGCGGGTCATATCATAATCGCATCCATGGGAGCCTATGTGCTCGCCAAATACGATTTTCCCGGAGCGCGGACCTTCTTTGGAATCGTAGTAACCGCGCTCATGTTCAACGGTTATGTCACTGCCATACCCAATTATCTGGTCATGTCAAGGATCGGCTGGGTGGACACGGTATGGGCTGTTGTGGTTCCGGCCTTCGCCGCCCCCATGGGACTGTTCCTTATGAAACAGTACATGGAGGGGATACCGGATGCACTGCTGGAGGCGGCTAAGATTGACGGAGCAAGAGAGTGGAAGATATTCACCACGATCGTAATGCCTATGGTGAAGCCCGCCTGGCTGACCCTGATGATACTCTCCGTGCAGAACCTCTGGAATACCAAGGCCTCGAACTTTATCTATTCGGAAGAATTAAAGACACTTCCTTATGCACTGCAGCAGATAATAAACGGCGGTGTAGCCAGAGCCGGAGTAGGAGCGGCTGTTACGCTGGTCATGATGTTTGTGCCGATTACCATCTTTATCATATCGGAAAGCAATATTATAGAGACCATGGCCAGTTCCGGTATCAAGGATTAAGGAGGGGACAATGAGAAGAAAAATTATTGCGGCCGTTCTTTTCTGCTTCATGGTGCTGCAGCTGTTTCCGGCCGTAACAGTGCGTGCCGAAAGAACAACAACTTACACCTATACCTATGATTTCTGGAGCGAGAACCGGGAATCACCGGATGCATATACCGCGAAGCAGCTCATCACGGGCAGTGGGTTAGGCATTGGGGATTTTAAGGATCCTCAGGGAATGTTTGTCCTGGGCAGCCGGATCTATCTGTGTGACACAGGGAATAACCGCATTGTTATTATGGAGCGGAAAGAGGATAAGATCATCCTCCTGGAGGAGCTGACCGGATTCCGTGGAGACAGCGCCGTGCTGACCTTCTCGGGACCCCAGGATATCTGTGTTACGGAGAATGGGGATATGTATATCTGTGACACCAATAATCAGAGAGTGCTGCACCTGACGGCGGATTACAGCCTGGTGAAGGAGCTGGTCCGCCCGGTTGATGAGACAGTCGACCAGATATCGGATTTCCTGCCCTTAAAGGCAGTTACCGATAAATCGGGAAGAATTATCGTACTGGTGAAGAACTATAACAAGGGCTTTGTGGAATATAAAAGCAACGGGGAATTCTCCGGGTTTATCGGGGCCAATGAGGTGAAGTTCAATTTGGCGGATTATATATGGAAGATGATTGCCACCAAGGAACAGAGGGCCCAGATGCAGCAGTTTGTCCCTACGGAATATAATAATCTCTCCCTGGACCAGGACGATTTTATATACTGCACCACCTCGACCTTTGAGGAGTGGCAGCTGATAATAGACCAGGCAAAGCCCATCCGTAAGCTGAA
>JAFADH010000198.1 GCA_023424995.1 Bacillota bacterium
ATAATCAGCAGGCATATGGACAGGATGGCATTGATATTATGATGGGCGGAATTATCCAGGCTGCAGACGTAGATCCGGTTGTCTGCCTGGTAGAGCTTGATGGTATTCACGGTTGCCATGTATTTATCATCATTAATAAACAGCTGGCCCTGAAACTGGTAATAAGGCTGATCATAATCAATATAGATTATCTCCGGTGTATCATACCATTCCCAGTTTGAGCTGAAGAAGATGCCTCCGTTGTCTATGTACAGCAGCAGGTCATCGTTGTTGGTATCCACTAATACGCTTCTTAAGTAGTTCTCATCGGTTTTGATGACCAATACGGAATTGGCCAGGGTCAATTGCCTTACCATACATAAATTATAGTAATTGCGCCCGGATTTATCCTGGGTGGTCTGGGACATCCAGAAAACGGCACGTGATCTGACGGCCCTCTGATACCAGCTTGTATTTTGGATATCCTCCGTCACCTGGACTATCTTTTCATAATTCTGGATGGTGGGATTATTGGAATATATGGTTATATCATCCAGCTCCGAGTAGATATTAAGATATTTATTAATCTCATCGTATTTGCCGGCTGCCTTGATAAAGTCCTTCGGATCATCATATTCCTGTGCCAGCAGGTCATATAAGGCTTCATCCGAGGTAATATCCTCCGATAAGGTATAGATTTGATTGGTAATCTCAAAAAGAATCGTCTTTGCACGCAGATTATTGGATTGGTTTAAATCCTCATGATAATTGGTCAGCAGCCTGGAAGTATTAAGCATCAAAAATATACCAATGCAGAACATTGGAATAAAGAAGCCCAGGGTATATACAATATTAAACTGATTGCGGAGCTTGATTGCACTTAGCAGTTCTTCTAATTTATTTGATATACGCTTCATCCCCAATACCCCAATCGATACCTAGATTATATCACATTCGCCGGCCATATGACAGTGATGTCTCATCCCGGCAACGCTCCTTCAACTAACATATAGGTTTACCCATATGGCAGCGTTACTCCGCAGCAATGATGCCGCTCATTGCGTTCGGAGCCGGCATGCCCCTTCGGAAAAGGGACGGAGCTATTAACCCCGTCCCCGCTTTTTTAATCCCTATTAATAATATAATATTACCTATATCCCGTCACTTATCTCTTCACCGGTGTCCGGTACTGTTATTATTCCTTGTTATTATTTCTTATTCTTGTTATTATTTCTTATTCTTGTTATTATTTTTTCTTTCTTGTTACTAATACGATTACAACACCTGCTGCCACTACCACCGCTGCTGCGATTCCGATAATAATTCCGATATTAGAACTGCCCTCTGACCCATCATCCGACGCAGAAGAAGCCGGCGCCGATGTATCCTTGGAATCATCCTTGGAGGCCTGCGTTGCAGCCGGTACCGGCGTAGGCGTAGGGTTTGCCGCTTCGATTGCGGCTGCGCCTGCATCCGTATTATATCCGGTTCCCTGGATTGTAAATTGGACCCTGATCTCACTCTCCGGACAGATAGCTTCTGCAATTACCGGGGGATCCTCCGTAATGGCTGCGCCATGCAGGCCCCAGATGTTATAAATCTCTATACGGAAGGTTCCTTTCTCTTCGATATCGCCATAGTTCAATAACTCACTCTTGCACCTGATTTCCTGTCCGTCCACGAACACCTTCAGCTTAATGGTAAGATCCGTAGGCTGGCCATGCTTGGACGCATCATGTGAGCTGCCGTTATCGGTATAATTCATATAGTTTTTCCCCTGCGCATCCAGTGCCGCAACAAAATCAGGAATATCTATCAAGAATACCTGCGCCTTATCCGCTTTGCCGGTAGCACCGATATCAGCGCCCTTTAAAGTAATATCATAGATGCCGTCACCAAGAAATTCTACGGTATTGACACCTTCTGTCGCCTCATAAAGCGCCCAGCCGCCCTGCTCCGCGGAATACATCATGAATGCCGTCCAGGATGCGGGAATTGCGGTATCTGCAGCCGTATTCTCCGCATCAGCAGCAGGTGTCTCGGCTGCACCTGCATATGCGGATATCATATTTGTAAGCAGCAATGCCAGCAGCAATACCGAAAGCAATGATCTTGCCCTCTTTTTCATTGTTATATCCTCCCTGTTTTCTTAAATTAACAATTGCCGGTATCCCGCAGCAAGGGCTGGCGGAACAACGGCTTCAAGGGCTGCCTGTGCAGCAGCCCTCTTTATCATCGCCAAAGAGTTATCTTCCTTTTCTCTTTAATGCAATCGCACCCGTTGCAAGAGCGCCTAAGCCATACACAATACCCAGACCGGCGACACCTGTCTTCGGAACATCTGCTGCGGGAGCTGCCTCTTCATCAGCTTCTGCTGCTGTTTCGGCAGAAGCGCTGCCACTGGCATCCAGTAACGTAAAGGTTACAAAAATGGTCTCAACCTCTGCAAATGCAGCTGTATCAACTATTGTTGCGGACACATTGCTCAGATCACCGCCAGGTGTGTGTGCATCATCCGGAATTGCACTGACCCATGAATTATAAATATTTAAACGTGTTTCGATACCATCATCGGAGCTTGTATAACCTTTTGTGAATGCTACCTCTTCTCCATTAATTTGAATGGAGTCCAGTTCGATGAAATATCCGGGGAAATTGGTTTCACCGGCTTTAATACCGATTGCTGTGAATGCCAGTCCTTTTGCCTTACCGTCTGCTGTCTGAGTGAAATCAAGACCTACCGTATACTCTCCGGGCCCTGTAATGGTTACATCGGTGGGAACGACTCCGGTTTCAACCGGATCAGCCCAGTATTGATAAGTCCATGCTTCATCCGCATACATCAGATATCCTGTGTTGTCGGCAGCCGCATCCGCTTTAACCGGTGCAAGGTTAAATGCTAAAACTGCAGCACAAAGAACAGTAAGAACCGCCTTAAAACTCTTCTTCATTATAATATCCTCCCTATAAATTGTTGTTAGGTTCGGTTAATATATAACCTACGCTATCAATTTACTATAATTAAAGAGAGGAAAAAACATTTCATTTTTAACATTATATACATGAATATTTTGACATACTTTTTATTTTTTCTTCTTATATATAATGAACGACATGACCGCTACGTATCCTATCAGGAAGGTCGTTATCACAAGTACAATGACAAGGCCTGTATTCATTGTATAACCTCCTCTCCGGTTGATTACCGGAAGATGCTTTTACTATAACCGGCCCGCTGCATGAGGCACAGGGATTTTGCTGTCTTCAAATTCCCTGTCACATTATGCACTTCTCCTGCTTAATTTTCGAGCGATTACGGCAAAGGCGACTCCGACACAGGTGGAGCATACGGTAGCTACCAGGCCGGCCGCGAGGATTTCCGCCGGATTCACAGAGCCGTACTGGCTTCGGTAAGCGATAATGTTGACCGGTATCAGCTGCAGGGAGGAGATATTGACAATCAGCAGCGTACACATATCACAGCTGGCTACCTCGGAATTTCGGTTAAGCTGCCTTAATTCCTTCATTGCCATGAGACCCATAGGTGTTGCGGCCCAGCCCAGACCCAGGATATTGGCTATCATATTGGATGCGATATGCTCATTTACAACATGATCCTTCGGGACGTCCGGATAGAGAAAACGGATGAGGGGGCGCAGAGCCCTGGTAAAGGCTGCTACCAGACCGCATTTTTTTGCTACCTGCATGATTCCGGTCCACATTGACATTATGCCCAGCATGGTAATACATAATGTTACCGCTTCTTTGGAGGAGGTTATGGTCGCATTGCTGACCGCACCGATATCCCCCTTGATTACACCGATCGTAACTCCCAGAACAATCATAAAGCCCCATAAATAATTCAGCATAGGAACCTCTCTTTATCTTCATAATAAATGCTTTGTACAAATATACGAAATAACCAAATTTTTATGCCAAAAATTGTGAGAAATTTTTTCAAATTCCCATCATTGTATAAAAAGTGCCTGTTTTCCGCGTTTTTCTGCCATTGATTTCTTTGCTTTTACATTTATTGTTGATTTTGTGCTATGTTTTGACAATTATTTTAGTTGACACAGAAAAAATCCTATGATATCTTATTAAATGCTATATACAAATAATGTAAGATAGATAATACCGTTACTAATATTTGTACATAAGCTATTATATTCCCCAATACTCTAGAAAAAAAAAGGAGGCCTACTTATGAAAAGCACTGGAATCGTAAGAAGACTTGATGAACTCGGAAGAATAACTCTTCCCATTGAGTTAAGAAGAACATTGGATGTATGTGAAAGAGATCCATTGGAAATCTTCGTTGATGAAGGAAGAATCATTCTTCAGAAGTATGAACCGGTTGATATTTTTAACGGTAACAAGGACAACCTGTTAGAATATCAAGGTAAGAAAATTTCTAAAGATACCATCGTAGAACTTGCTAAGCTTGCCGGCATTATTGAATAGTACCTATTTAATAAGGTTCACACGAAAAAGCCTGCCGATAACGGCAGGCTTTTAAATTTATGTACTATTGCAGTCTTATTTTTTTCTTATTCTTTTTTAACTGCTCATTGGCAGTCTCCGCCTGGGACAGTAAGTCAGATAATTCATCGGTCTTCACGGATTGCAGGGCAGTGTGCAGCAGCTGGATTGCCGGTTCATATTGCTCTATGTCCAGATACAGCCCGCCAAGAGCTTCATAGGCCTCACTGTTCTCAGGCAGCAGCTTAATGGCGGCTTCGTACCGTGTAATTGCATCTTCATAATTTTCCTGCAGGATAAATTCCGAAGCCTGTGCAAGCAATGCATCATATTGTTTGCCGGTTATATTGGCATTTACCTCGATGAGCAGAAGATTTAAGCTGTCATCCCCCGTAAGCTCCAGCCCTTCCAGGATCTCATCCCTGGCCAGTTCATATTCTCCCATGGCCATATATGCCTCTGTAATTCTTCTGTATGCCGTAGGATCTTTACTCTTTTTCAGCTTAGCCTCCTCAAAGATAGCAATCGCTTTCTTATATTCTTCCTTGGCATAATATACTTCCGCCCGAAAAACAGATTGGGTGTATTCATAGTCTGTCTTAGCCCATATGACCTCCTCAATCTTTTCCTTCAGCTTAGTTCCGGAAGACTTTTTGTAGCAGGCACGCAGTACCTCCAAGGCTTTTTCATAATTACCGGTTCCGATATAAGCATCCGCAAGACCTATGGTAAGGAGCTCTTCGTGGCTGTCCTTTATCTGCAGTGCCTTTTCATATGCTTTAATCGAAGCCTCATAATTGCCCGCGCTCAGATAATTCTCTGCCATGACCGCCTGTTCCTCATATTCCCTGTCCATGGACTGCCGGAACATAATAACTCCCCAGAGCATAACGATCAACAGCCCCATACCTGCAGCTATTATTTTTTTACTCTTCGTACTTAATCCCCCATTCGGCACTATATCACCTCCAAAAGACCGATATCCCCTTATGGCATCTCGTCCGGAAGGAGCATCCGGTATATTTCCCTTTTGCTGATTCCCCTATCCTTTGCAACAGCCTTCATAGCCTCTTTCTTCCCGTAACCCTGCTCCATGTATAATTGCATATGCGCCTCCAAAGCTATCGCTCCCCATTGCTCCTGCTTTTCAGCCTCCAGTTCCGATACGGACCTGCCTTCCATGACCAGGACATATTCCCCTTTGGGCTCCCGGGTATCGAAGGTCTTCGCCGCTTCCGACAGCGTAGTCTGCCATACGGTTTCGTGCTTCTTTGTAAGTTCCTTGATAATAGTTATATTACGGTCTCCTAAGGCCTCCAGAAGCTCATATAAGGTCTTATTCAGACGATGCGGTGCTTCATATAGGATCTGCGTCCCGGTGTCCTCCTGCATCTCTTTTAATATCCTCAGACGTTCCTTCTTATCTGCAGGAAGAAATGCTTCAAAGCGAAAGCGCCTGGTGGATAATCCGGACAGCGTCAAAGCGGTAATGGCTGCACAGGCCCCCGGAAGGGAAGTAACCTCAATCCCCGCCGCATATGCCTGTCTGACAAGCTCCTCTCCCGGATCTGATATTCCGGGTGTTCCTGCATCGGTAATTAATGCGATATTCAATCCGGACTGAAGCTGTTCCACCAGGTATTTTGCTTTTTCTATCTTATTAAACTCATGATAGCTGGTCATGGGTGTTTTAATCTCATAATGATTCAGAAGCTTGATACTGTGTCTGGTATCCTCCGCAGCGATTAAATCCGCCTCTTTTAAGATACGAAGCACCCGGAAGGTAATGTCCTCCAGGTTGCCGATAGGAGTAGCGCATAGATATAATATTCCGGACATGATATAGAATCCTTTCCTTTAATAGCCATAGATATCATATATCTCATCTGTATAGACGTCAGGCTCTTTATATACAATCAGAGGCGCTTCCACCTTCACCATGGATTTCGCTCCCTTGATACATTCCAGCAATACCATGTTAGGCTCCTTGTGGACATAAGGATATACCAGCTTCATCCGTTTAGGCTCCAGCTTAAACGCAGTAAGGGTGCTGATAATCTCAATCAGCCGGAAGGGCCTGTGCACCATATAGAATCTCCCGCCCGGCTTTAGTATCCTGGAGGCCTCCCGTACCACATCCTCCAGGGTGCACAATACCTCATGCCTTGCGATAGCCTTTGCTTCTCCCGGATTCACAATCCCGTGATTATGGTTCATGTAGGGAGGGTTACTGGTAACGACATCAAAGGAAGCCGGTCCGAATAATGCAGAGGCTTCCCTGATATCACCGATCACAATAGCAACTTTATCTTCAAGCTTGTTCATGGAGACACTTCGCCTTGCCATGTCCGCGCTTTCCTCTTGAATCTCAAGACCTGTAAAATGCTGTCCCGGGGTCTTTGCCTCTAACAGCATCGGTATAATCCCTGTTCCGGTACCCAGATCCAGCACCCGTTCCCCGGGCAGAACCTTCACATATCCGGATAACAGCACTGCGTCCATGCCAAAGCAAAATTTCTTCGTATTCTGAATTATCTTATAATTATTCCGGTGCAGATCATCCACCCTTTCTCCGGGCTTCAGATACGGCTCATTGGTTGCTTCCTGATCAATCATCCAGCGAGGAATTCCCTTCCTTCTTCTCTAATAATTCCAGTACCCGCAGCTCCTCGTCGTCATAAGCCGGTACTCTCTCCTTACGCTTCTTGCGGTTAAAGCGAAGCTCCTCCACCTTATATTCCCTGACTTCCTTCTCGTCATTCTCCAGGGTGACAATTACCTTCACCAGCTGTTTTAATACGCTCACACTCTGGACTTCACCCCTCAGGCTGTCCCTGGTGGTTACATAATCGCCGACATTAGGAAGCTTGCTGTTAAGCTCTTCATAAGCCTCCTCTTCATGCTTTAAGCAGCACATGAGGCGTCCGCAGACACCGGAGATCTTCGTGGGGTTTAAGGACAGATTCTGCTCCTTGGCCATCTTGATGGATACCGGTGCAAATTCCGACAGATGGGTATGGCAGCACAAGGGCCTACCGCAGATACCGATACCGCCTACGATCTTGGTCTCATCCCGCACACCGATCTGCCGTAATTCGATACGGGTCTTAAATACGCTTGCCAGATCCTTGACCAGCTCACGGAAATCAATTCTGCCGTCCGCCGTAAAGTAGAATAACACCTTGTTATTATCAAAGGTATATTCACAGTCGATCAGCTTCATTTCCAGACCGTGCTTTTCAATCTTCTCAAGACAGATACGGAAGGCTTCCTTCTCCTTCTCTTTATTCCTCTTCTCTACCGCATTATCCTCATCGGTTGCCTGGCGTATGACCGGCTTAAGCGGTTGTATGATCTTATTGTCCTCCACATCACGGGGACCCAGTACTACAAGGCCGTATTCAATTCCTCTGGCCGTCTCCACGATGACATTGTCTCCCTGCTTTATATGGTAACCGGCCGGATCAAAGAAATAAACCTTGCCGGCTCTGCGAAATCTAACACCGATTACATTAACCATTGCTGTTCTCCTTTATAGTTAATAACATAAGTTCCATTGCGATATCAAAGTTAACATTGGCCTTCAGCCTGATCTTGGCCTTCTCCATCGCCCTTATGATTATTTCAATCCCCTCATAGCTTCTGGTATTCACCTGCTTTTTTATAAAGGAAAGCTCGTCCCGGTACAGAATCAGCTCCGGGTCCATGGTTGCCTTATACATCAGCACGTCGCGATACCATAATGCCATTAAATCAATATAGTCCTCTATATTATTCTTGCTTGCACTAAAGGTTTTTAGACCGGAAATCACCTCATGAAGCTCCATCTCGTCAATATATTTCAATATATGAAGCACATCGCTTTTCATCCGCTCAAAGTCCTGTGAGGCGGCATATTTGATGGCTTTGCCCACATTGCCTCCGGAGAATGCGGCTGCTACCTCCGCCTTATAGTCCGGAATCTGGTGATATTCCATGAGATATTCCTTGATCGCCAGCTTATCTACCGGCTTTAAATGAAGCACAACGCTTCTGGATAATATGGTAGGCAGTATTACGTCTATGTTACAGACCAGCAGCAAAATCACAGCATATTCCGGCGGCTCCTCAAGCGTCTTTAACAAGGCGTTCTGCGCCTGCTCCGTCAGCCTGTCCGCATCCTCTATGATATATATTTTATATGGGCTGCTGTAAGGTCTGACCTGAATATCCCCATTCACCTGGGAACGGATATCTTCGACACCGATACTCGCCTTCTCATGGGTCACCCGGATAATATCCGGATGGTTGGCGGTATCTGACTGAAGACAGGATTTGCAGTGATTGCAGGGTATAATACCGCCCTCTGAGCACTGCAGCGTCTTGGCAAAGGTTGCCGCAAGCAGCTTCTTGCCCATACCCTCTTCTCCATGCAGAATATATGCATGGGAAACCTTATGGGAAGCCATGGCATTCTGCAGATGCTGTATAATACCCTCATGACCGATGATTTGTCCAAATTCCTGCATACTGATCCTCCGTGCTGCCATCAACCGCGAATTCTGCACCCGCACAAATCCGCCATGTGGAAATTTTATTTCTCACATTATTCACTGCGCCCTTCAAACTAATCTTCCTGATAACGATGAGCTGCTATTACGATCCAGCCCGCCGTCTATGAAAAGATATCCAGCAATAAACCGCGAATATCATCAATTCTGCTTAAAATCGCCAGATGATCCTTCTCCTCCCTGATCAGTTCTTCCGCCAGCTCGTCCAGATTCTTATCCACCAGCTTTATCATAGTGTATACCCTGTGCCTGCCCTTTTTATCCAGAAAATTCTCGCGGGAGAACTTATGGGAACGGTTCACGATCTCATTCATGAACTCCTTGATAAGCTCCCGGTAATGTCTCATATCCTTGATATCCATATGCTTTGCAATCTTCTTGCCATGGGCGGATATCTCCTGCAGCATGAAGTTCAGCCTGGCCTGAAGCTCCCGTTCCTCTATATGGGATATCAAGGTGAACTTAAAGGTACCATCCGTCTCCGGAACAGGCGCTCTTTGTTCCGGTTGATTTATCTGCTGAAGCTGATTGACCTTTATCTCCATTGTACCTCCGTAATCCGCATATTACTCTCAAAGTATATAAGCAATAGATGCAACCATTCAGCAGCATAGGGAATAAAGCGCATAGGACACGCCTGATCCGAATGTCCGGCCGGCGTAAAGCATAAAAACATGCATGTCCGCAGGGGCGGCTGTGACTGAATAGTCGCTAATAAATTAGTATACTGGGTATATAGCAGCTTAAAGACTGACTATATACCCAGTATACCACATATTGCTATGCATTTACAGTATAATTTTTGATGTCACCCATGACCTCGCTCAGGCACCGGTCCATATTATCGTTCTGATACCTCTTGGTTATGCCGTTCTTTATCAGATTCTCTTCAGAGAAATCGTCTTCATCCGCAAGATAGCGCCGGCACAGCTCGGCATATTTAGGCTGCTCCTGCTTAAGCTCCCGCTTTAATGCACGGGATAAGCGGATTCCGTCCTCCACCTCCAGATAGAGGGGGATCACCTTACCCCTTCCAAAGTATTCCCGGATCTGGGCATAGGTCTCCAGAGTACCTATCATGAGATAATCCGCTTCTTCAAGAAGGATCTGCCCGTCATTTACGGTAAAATAATGCCAGGGACCGTGTATGGTCTCATAAGTCCGGTGTTCTATAATCTTATTCTGCTCCTGAAGCTCTGTCAGCCTTGCTTCATCTACAAAATAGTATTCCACGCCGTCAGTCTCCGAAATGCGGATGGGCCGCGTGGTATACATAACAGCAGTTCTTAAATTAAGCTCCTCTGCCTCCAGCAGCTTCTTATATATTGTATCCTTACCGGTTGCACTCTTTCCCATGACAATAAATATTCTGCCCATTGAATGATATATCCTTTCCTCTTCTTCTGCTGTCTCTTTCCTCTATCATTGCCGTAATACGTCAATTCTATCCTTATGACCGCCGGATAAGCCGGTCACGTTTAATCCTTCCTTCCTAACCCGGCAGATATATTCCGGCATACCCTCCTCAATTCTCTCCCCCGGCACCAGGAGGGGTGAGCCCGGCGGGTACAGACAGATTAAGGCTGCAGATATTCTGCCGGCACTGTCCGTTAACCGGATTGTCTCCATCCCGGCTTCAAAGGCCTCCTGAGGTGCCAGGATCTGCTGGGGTCTTAATTCATATATCTTAATATCGGCCGGTTTACCCGTATACTGTAATGCACCGTGATAATCTCCGGTAAGCCTGCGGTCTATGGAAAGCAATGCTTCTGCCAGACGCCTGAAGCCCTCCCGGGTATCGCAGATACTGGTCATTCCCAATACATAATGCGAAGAAGCCATCTCCATAACAATATGATATTCCTTATATAGCAGCTCCTGCAGCTCATGTCCCGTCACGGAAGCGTCCGGCACGGATACCGTGATCTTCGAGGGATCCAGGGCATATACCCCGTTCTCCCCAAGCAGTCTATCATCGGTGACCCGCAGGGATTTCAAGGCTTCCATGGCTTTGTAGAACTCCCGAAGATGACGCCGGTACGCATCGAATAACTCATCGCCCCGATCCTTAAGAATCTGTACGCAGCGGTCAATCCCTGCCAGGAGTATATAGGAAGGGCTCGTGCTCTGGTAAACCGCCAGATACTTACGTATTCTGTCCTCCAATTCCGGCCGGTTGGAATGCAGTACCGCTGTCTGGGTGAACGCCGGCAAGGTTTTATGGAGGCTCTGAATCACCAGGTCCGCTCCTGATCTTACCGCGCTTTCCGGAAAATAGGGATGAAAGCCAAGATGTGCGCCATGTGCTTCATCCACCAGAAGCAATGCACCGAACCGGTGCACTGTCTCCGCTATTTCCTTTATATTCGATACCACCCCTTCATAGGTAGGGGAGGTGATAACCACCAGGCGGATCTCCGGGTCATTTATCAACGCTTCTTCGATTTTTGAGACAGAAATTCCACCGAGTACCGGCATCTGCGAGAGCATCGGTGGATAAATATATACCGGCTGCAAGCCTTTCAGCATAACTGCATGGTATACAGACTTATGGGAATTCCTTGCGATCAGCACCTTGTCACCCGGGCGGGAGGCGGCAGAAATCCCTGCCAGAATTCCTGCCGTGCTTCCGTTCACAAGAGGAAAGGATGCGGCAGCACCGTACAGACCGCTTAGCTGCTCCGATAATTCCCTGAGAACTCCCTCCGGTTGATGAAGATTATCAAAGCCTTCGATCTCTGTGATGTCAATCTCATACGGATTGATCAGTTCCATTAAGCCGGAATTGCGCTTATGTCCCGGCATATGCATGGGGTAATAATCCGTACCGGCATATGTGATTAGTTTATTGTATAGTCCGTCTCCTGAATTCCTGTCTTTCATTAAAATTACGCATTAACTCCTTCAATTTTCTTCTCAATTAATCTGCTCTTTCAGGTATATACAGGCTTTTTGTACTAGTAGACCAGATTCGCTTTGATCTGTTTTGCCTCTTTATCGTATTTTTGCTGGTACATCTGCAGATCGGCAGCTTTTATGCAGTTCTCTATGGTAGTCCCCGCTTCCGGCTGAATCAGATAATGTCCATAGCTCACATATACACTGAAATCAAATTCATTCATGAAATTAAATTTATTTAATTCCCCGACAAATTTTATAATGAATTTTTTTAATTTATTATCATCGTAATCCATACCGATTGCCATGAATTCATCGCCTCCCATACGGATACAGATCTCATCATCATCCGCGGCACAGGCAAGCGCATTGGCAATTACCTTCAGTGCAATATCACCGTAGATATGTCCGTACTTGTCATTGATATATTTTAATTTATCCATATCCGCGGTGAAGATCATAAGCTTTGCAGACCCTGATATACAATGGTCCAGATATTTCATACCGAGGGTATCGAGAACTCTCCTGTTATAAAGCTGGGTCAGCTCATCCCGCACGGACATATCCTCCAGCTTATATACCAGACGGTTCAATTCATTGTGGATCCGGATATTCTCCAGTGCGTTGCTGATATTGATCAGCCAGCCCTGGAAGGTCAGCATGCAGGTCTGGACCGTACTATAGCTGATTCCTATATATCCGAAGCAATGCCGCTGGTGATGAAGCAGGGCAAAATAATATACCATCGCCCGGTCATCGTAAAGCTCCGGAGGGATCAGCTCCTTCTTCCTGAATTTCGTCATGGTAAACCTGCGCTGATCCTTGATCCCGACCACCATAAGCATCTCATCACTATTGTTCAGACGGTTGCCTTCCGGATCTGTATGATATTCATCCCAGTCTCTTTGCAGGCACAGACAAAAATGTGTCGAATTGATATTTACATCAATATGCGGCCACAGCTTATCAACAACCTCCTCCAGCTTTGTCAGACCCGTAAGATCCGTCAGCATGTAAGCATTCCGGAATATATCCGTATGCATGGCTTCCTTCTCATAGATCTGGCTGCGTCTGTGTTCACCGGTTACCTGGTAGCTATGCCTTCTGCAGCCGCAGGAGGCCCGGTAGACGGTATCCGTGCTTAATAATGTATTCTGAGGCTGGGTTATCCCCAGCAGATGATTATGTATCTTGGTAACCGCTTCCTTTCCCATCTGGTCAACCGGCATCCTGACCGTCGTTAAGGAGGGGCTGTATTCTCCGGCAGAAGCCAGATCATCGCATCCGGTTACTGCGATCTGTTCCGGAACTGCAATTCCCCGGTCAAGCAGGGTCTGAATTACTGTCAAAGCCATATAATCATTGCCGCAGACAATAGCCTGCGGCAGTTTCTGATCATGCTCCAGCCAATAATCAACCGCAGCCATTCCGGAATCCTTCCAGAAATCTCCGTAATAAATCCGGCCCTCCTCGATGGGGATATGATACTCGGTCAATATCCTTTTATAGGAGGACAGTCTTTTCTCCGCATCCGCTATTTCTTTCGGTCCGGACAGATAATTAATTCTGCGGAAACCATGTATTGTTACAAAATGCCGGATAATATCGTCCAGCAAAGTAGAATCATCCACCAGCACGTTGTAATAACCGGGGATCTCTCTTCGGACACTGACAACCGGACATTTGGTTCTGTTCTTTATATTGTTATGGTATTGATTTTCCAGATTGGGAACGATCATTGTGTCGGGGGCAATAATGATTCCGTCCAGTTCCTCGTAATTCGGAAGGTCCGATATATAGAACTCCCCCATATCGTATGCATTGGTTCCATAGCCTCCGAAGTTGGTAAAGAAAGCCACATTATAGTCTAATTCTTTCGCCTTTGTTATGATACCCTTACTTAGGGTATCCTGGAATTCCTCATTGACATGTGAAATAAAAACCCCTATGGTTTTCCTGGTATTACCAAACACCTTCGCTCCCCCACTTCTGATAACAGCTAATATCACTATATATCATTTTGTTAAGAAACACAAGATTTTGGCAGATTATTCTATTTGATTTAAAGAGCTGTCCTTTATTAGAATTCCCTCCAGGAAAGTATGGGGATACTGGGTGCCGCACCGGCTGCATTCCACATAGGTTCTTGTATCCTTCTGTTCCCGCCTGTCATATAAAAATGATAAAAATTCCTCGGTATTCTTAAGTCCCGGTGCATCCGAATCGACCACATAAGAATATACATAGCTTGCTTCATAACGGAGTGTCAGTTCGCTGCCGCTGCAGATCGGACACCTGTATACTTTATTATCCATAATGCATTCCTCTTCCAGATAGTTTTGTTATGCTAACATCATTGCCTGAAATCCGGAAAGTATACTTGATTGCGCTTATCTCTTCGATAATTATCATTACGGCGGGACTGCCATGAATTAAGGCAATACTGTCTCGATCACATATTGGGTATTGATGACCAGCCAGATTCGCGGGTCATAATACATGATGTTCCACAGTCCGAGACCCGACAGCCCGAATTCTGATATGAGATACAGAAAGCCCTCTATGGTTCTGGCATCAACAAACCAGACGATATATTGTATGGGGACTCCCAGCCGGTAATCGGCATAGGTAAAGTAAGGTGTCTGCGAAACCTCATCGAATTGGATCTCGGCTTTTACATCCGCTGCCAGAGTTATGGAGGAATTTATCGTCAGGGTATTCGCTCTCGATAATCCGATGATATACGGCAGCTCCCAGATATAGCCCAGAAGCGGCATTCCGATAATGATCTTCTCCCGGGGTACCATATGTTCAATATAATACAGGAATTCTCTCATATTTTCCACAGATACTACCGGCATGGGAGGACCATAGTTGTATCCCCAGTTATAATTTAAGATAACGAGGTAATCAACAACATTGCCGATAACCGAATAATCCAGCTTCTCAAATGTAATGCGGTTATTCACTATTGTAAATAAGGGTGAGATTGTAACAAACAGCTTAAACCCTTCTCTGCTCAGGCTTTCCGAAAGCTCTCTTGTGAAAATCTCATGATATTCCAGAGACAGATCATTCAGGTACAGATAGCTGACATTCAGCCCATAGAAGCCTTTTCTTCTTAAGATCCGGATAACATTTGCGATAAGCCTGTTTCTAATATCCTTATTATAGAGCAGCCGGTAGGCCGTTTCAAAATTGCCGATGCCCTGTTCAGTCAGGGTGGATAACAGCATGACAGGAGCGACCTTATACTCCTTGGCAGTCCGTATCAGTTGATCGTCCTCCGGTTCAGCAATCTCACCGTTCTCCAGGATCCGGTAGCCGAATATGGTCAGGTAGGTCAGATAAGGCAGGGTCTTTCTTAATATATCCTCATTAATAAAGGTACTGGCATATCCATCCGTAGAGATAACACCTCTCGTATTATCGTAGCTGATCACTAAGGTATCACCCGGGGACAGTGATTGTCCGTCTGATAAGGAAGGATTATTCCGGATAAGCTGAAGCCTGGTCGTATTATTCCTGTCAACTATGCTCTCCAGGGTATCCCCTTCCCGGACAGTATCGGTCTGCACCGGATAGGTAATGATTAAAATCTGACCGACTGCCAGACTGTCATTCGGATGCAGTCCATTCTCCTGAATCAATCTGGCCATCGGTATCGAATATCTCTGAGCGATTGTGTACAAGGTTTCTCCTGCTTGAACAACATGGATCTCCATATGGAACCTCTATCATATTCATTGGTATATCTTATGATTCATCCGCTGCTATCGTTATAAGCATTCTTAAGTATTTTTATTTTTTATGCCTATTTTCCCTAATTACCTCTGTTCGGCCGGTTGCCCTGATCTCTTCCTCCTCCCATACCCGGAAAGCCCATACCGGATTGTCCGTTGCTGGTAACCACGGAGGACAGGGTGATGTCGGCTGTCTGATCTGCGCAGGTCAAAGTATAGGTTGCCCCCTCTTCCAGATCCGGAGTGCTGATGACAATGGATTGATACTGTTTTGCAGGTGTATAGGATACCAATGTATTACCGGAAGCATCCGTTAATGTAATCGTGGTGCCTGCCGCGGATGCGGCATCCAGATTATGAAGGATGGAATACTGGGTTGACGTCTCGGAAAAGCCCTGTGCCATGCCGGTACTTCCTGCAACTATTACCGTACCGCCGGTGATATCGGCGGTTCCCGCATAATCCAGGCCGCCATTGCCGCTGTTCGTAGGACCGCTTACGGTAACCGTACCGCCGGTGATGTATATGGAGCCGTTGGAATCGATACCGTCTCCCTGTGCATTTACATTGATGGTGCCTCCCGAGATGGAGATATAGCAATTTGCATTATTTTCAAAGGCTCCCATGCCTCCTCCGTTGCCCCAGCCGCCGCGGTTGCCGAAATCCGTGCTGCCGTTATCGGGTATTGTACCTCCTGCCCCCGGTGCCGTTCCGCTGTCAGGGAATGTGCCATTGGTTCCCGGCGCCGTTCCGCTGCCTCCGGGGAACATACCCTCCGGGGCATTGCCATCTTCTGCCTCAGCGGGTGAGTCTGTATTCGGCTCCGTTGTTTCATTCGTCTGTGTATCTGATATCTTAATTGGGAACGCAGCGGATTGTGTATCAGCCGCTTGGGCAAAACCGGCATCTGCCATAGCAGTATCCGATGTCTTTAATACTGCATCTATATCTGTTGAGATATCATTATCGACCGCCGTATCGGATGCTGAGGCAATACCGCTGGAAGCATTCAGTCCGTCATCCTGCGCAATGATATCAATTGTTCCGCCCTCCACTACGATTGCGGTTCCCTCGATACCCTCCTGGCAGTCAGTAACGGTTATGGTGCCGCCAAAGATATATACATATCCCCTCGTTGCATCTTCATCATTCTTTGATTGGATACCATTGCCCGTACTTGAGCTGAGTGTAAAGCTGCCGTCCTTTATCTTCACGCAGTCCTTTCCGTTAATAGCATCCTTGACTGCCGTTATATTATATATTCCGCCTGTAATGACCAGATCATCCTTGGACAGAATACCATGCTTATAGTTACCCGTGATGTTCAAGGTTCCGCTGCCGTTGATCGTTAAGTCCGCCTTGCTGAAGATTACGCCATCCACCGTATTATCATCGGTCTGGACATATTCCGTTCCGTCTGTGAGGGTGTTCACAGTACCGTCCTTCAGAGTGAGGAACACTTTGTCCGCATTTTTAATATAGACCGGGGCATTGTCTGAACAGTGTACGGTTACGCCATTCAGCACAATTCGGATCTTATCCGTATCGTCCGCATCGACGATGATCCGACCATCCTCCAGGTTTCCGCTGACCACATAAGTCCCTTCGTCATAGATGGTCAATGTGCTTCCCTCTGCAGATGCTCCGTTGCCGGATATGCTTATGCTGCTCCCGTTCAGGGTTACCGATACGGCACTGCTTTCCTCATAGCCAACCTCCAGATCATTGGCTGTAAATTCCGTATCCACCACGATTTCCGAAGAGGCGGGGATTGTGGCTGCCAGTTCGGCACCGGAGTCTGTTGTGGTATTTGAACCCGCAGAGGAATTCGATCCGCCTTCCGAAGCATCCGCTCCGACGGAAGCCGGGGAATCAGCTGTATTGTCTGATTGGCCGGAATTGTTGCCGCCTGAATTACAGCCTGTTAAGATTACTGATATTATTATAATAATTGCGAATATGCTATATATTCTTTTCTTCATATATGTCTCCATTCCGCACCGGTATCATACGGTGCATCCATCTATTCCAGGTTAAAGTTCTTCGTTATTATTTGTAATGATACCGCAGGCTATCTCCAGATTGCCGTTACGGCAGCGGAGTTCATCAATGAAAGTCTTTTCGCTGGCCGGATCCTTAAGTATTATCTGATACTGCAGTTTATACAGGCTGCCCATATTCGAGGTCCTCACTCTTATCAGATCCGCTTTCTTGGTGTAGTTTTTGAACAGGTCATTGAACACCTCCATATAATCCACTCCTTCCGGAATTGTGATCTTAAGCTCCTTCTCCTTATGCCTGGGCGCTCCGAAGTTTGTGATATTATATAAAATGCTTGCACCGCCTGCGATAATTACGAATAATATGGCGATCGTGATATAGCCTGTTCCCGTTGCAAGGCCTATTGCCATGGACATGAATAAGCTGCTGATCTCCTTGGCGCTGCCGGGTACGGACCGGAAGCGGATCAGGCTGAAGGCACCCATCACGGCGACACCGGTACCGAGGTTGCCGTTTACCAGCATAATTACCATCTGCACGACCACCGGCAGCAAAGCCATGGTTATGACAAAGCCCTTGCTGCTGTTATTAAACCTGCCGTGCACCCAGGCCAGAACGGCACCCATAATAATGGAAGCGGCCGTACAGATAAAAAATGTCTCCAATGTAAATGTCCCTGTTAATATTGAATTAAGCATATAATATCTCTCCTTGGTTTATCTTATTTTTCTTTAAATCCATCGCCTGCAGATAGCCTTTTCCATACTTGGAAAATGAGGAAGGATAGATCTGCAGCTCATCCAGTACATGGGAAAGCCACAGGGGCATGCATCCCGGAATTTTGATCTCCATAAGGCGCTGGCCTTCTGTCAGTATCGGTGTACCCCAGATTCCGCTTCCCAATTGGAGCTCATCCTCCCTCCACAGAATATTACTGTCAAAGGTTACCCGCAGCTCCGGCTCCTCCACGCCATACATGGCAATCCGGTTATATGAGATGAACATGGACGGCTCCAGGTTCCCATAGGAATTAATAAACCAGTCGATCTCCTTCATGATCTGTGTCTGCACGGCTGCAGGCTCCATCTCATACAGATAACGCTCCGCCTCTGTCAGCTCCATCTTCTCACGCCTCTTATAGACAACACCTTTATATTTCTTCTTAAGCTCCACGAAGACGGCATCCCCTTCGGCAGGTGTCCCATAGCTTCTCAGCCTCAGTTTTTCTTTATAAACCGGCTTTTCCAGCGAAGTCCTGACTAACCGGTGATCCGGTGTATCAAAATAAATATTGCATATGGCGGTCTTTCCGAAGCGGTCGACGGTCAGCCTGTTTTGAAGCTGCTGTCTTAAAAGCTTATATTTTCTTTCGTCCAGGAGATATTTCATCTCATAGCGTTTGAATGTAAATTGATAACTACCCATGCTGCCTCCTTTACACCGCTTGATATGCGATGTTTTTTATTGTTCAGATCGTTTATATCTATAAGTGATAAGTCTATTGTACAGACTTTACTTAAAATTTACTTTAAAGTAATTTAGAATTTACGTTATTTATGTAACGAAGGGACGGGAGCAGGTGGAGCAGCGGAACATATAATCGTAACGTATATCCCGAAAGCCGGGGAGCAGGCAGGGAGACGCCCGGTGGAAGTCTATTGTCGGAAATCGTTATTGTACTTGGTGAGACAGCGGCAGGAGCTTTCTATGTGTAACAACCTGAGGGGAAAAATGTCATGGAGGACATTTTTAGTTTCATTGTGCACGGATGCACATATGAAACGACCCGCAGCGTACCACTGCGTAAATTACATAGAAAGCTCCTGCCGCTGTCTCGCTTAGAACAATAGATTTCCGATACCGGACTTCCACCGGGCGTCTCTCTGCCTGCTCCCCGGCTTTCGTACACTACCTGCATCTTAGTTAACCTAAATCATAACCCATCACAATTGTACAATAAATTGTATGGCCTTCCCATCTTCACATCTGACCGAGATCCTGCCATGATGTGCGTTAACGATGGACTTCGCAATAGAAAGCCCGATTCCGTACCCCCCTGTCTCTCTGGACCTGGAAGCATCCGTCCGGTAAAAACGGTCAAACAGCTTATCCAGATTCGTCTCGTCCAATTGATCAACTGTATTCGATACCTCCAGCCGCGGACCTTTCTTATTCCCGGTCAGCGTGATCAAGATATTCCCTTCCTTATTCGAATATTTCATAGCGTTATCCATCAGGGTGGATATCAGCTGTTCCATACTGCTTTCATCCCCCATCAACCGGATACCCGGTTGAACATCAATGTGGTATTTCTTATTATTAGCCTCTGCCACCGCAAGGAAGGAGCCTGCGATCCTGGCCACTGTCTCACTTAAGTCAAATTCGGAGAAGGTAAGCTTTACATTCTCTTCATCCAGCTTGGATAGTGTCAGCAGATTCTTAACCAGCTTATCCAGGCGGGAAGTCTGGTTGCGAATACTGTTGATCCATTCGTTGGTTCCTCCGGTCAGTTCAAGCACATCCGCATTCGCGGATATGATGGCCAGGGGAGTCTTGATCTCATGACCCGCATCGGTAATGAACAGCTTCTGCTTCTCTGCATTCTCAATAAAAGGCTTCATGGCACGCTTTGATAATATGGATATAAGGATGAACATCAGAATGGAGGTCACTATCGCTACTCCGCAGGAAATAACAAGAAAGGTTATCCCGTTCTGTATCTGATTCCTGCAATCCATAAAAATGACCATATATCCGGTAAGCTGCTTCACGATCTTGAATTTATAGATACCCTTATAGCCGCCTAGATTCCCGTTATCCATTATTTCCGTAGCGTACTCCAGGGCATCCTCCGAGGATATTGCCTTGATATGGCTGGTATCGATCTGCTTTACACTTCGGTCCAGATTGAATTCCACCACAAAATACCTGGTAACATAAGGGGCCTCCGGATCCATCTCAAAGCCCAGGAAGGGATTATCCATCTTAGGGGGATCTCTTCGAAGATCAGGGATTTTCCCTTGATTCTCTGCAATAACCTGAATGGAGCTGTCTATCTTTACATTCATCTGATAAAAATAAATGATATTAATCAGGCCAATGAGAAATAACATGACCAGCAGCAGAGAGCACATGGCTATCAGGATAAACTTTCTCTGTAGCTTTCGTATCATTCACTCTCCTCCAGACTGTAGCCCACTCCGCGGACTGCTTTGATCTTAATATTAGCCTCCAGGGATTCCAGCTTCCTTCGCAGATAAGAGATATATACCCATACAACATTGATCTCCGCCTCTGAATCATAACCCCAGATACGTTCCATGAACTGCTCCGTGGAGATGAGGCGCTTTGGATTGGACATCAGCAGCTCCAGCATCTGATATTCCTTATTCCCCAGCCTCATGGAGGAATTCTTTCCGGATATCTCATAGGTCTCTTTGTTCAGGCTGATATTGCCCACGGTAATCAGATTCGGTGTAAACTGTGTCTTTCTGCGGCTCATGGCACGAATTCTTGCCAGCAGCTCACCCATGGCAAAAGGCTTGCTCAGATAATCATCGGCACCCTTGTCCAATCCGGTGATCCGGTCCTCAATCTGTGATTTTGCCGTAAGCATCAGAATCGGAGTATGAATTCCGTTCCCTCGTAATTTCACAAGCACTTCAATTCCGTTCATCTTCGGCATCATAATATCTAATACGATCACGTCATAAATCCCGGACAGCCCGTAATCCAGCGCATCCGCCCCATCATACACGGCATCCACGGAATAATTATTGTGCTTTAATATGGCAACCAGTGCATTGGACATCTCTTTTTCGTCTTCTGCCAGCAGTATTCTCATGCTTTCATCCTCCTGCATAGGGTAAGCTTTCCTGACAACTATTAATAACAGTATAACACGGGAACCTTAATTATAGTTTAATATTATATGTAAAAATATTTATTGTCCGCTCCTTTAAAAGACTTCGCAAGAAAAAAGCACCGACCCCACAGCTCCTATGTCTGCAAAACCGATACTTTGTAAGTGCATCTCCAGGGGCTCGAACCCTGGACACCCTGATTAAGAGTCAGGTGCTCTACCAACTGAGCTAGAGATGCGTATTTATTATTTTCGAACGCAAAAGTTATTATATATGCTCCTAAAACAAATTGCAAGTATTTTTTTAATTTTTTTTATAAAATATACATTTTTTATTTTTTACGAATAAAAAGCCCCTGTTTTCAGAGGCTTTCTTACCTTAAAATGTATATTCAGGGTCCTTTTATTTATTGGCTTCCAGTTTATCCTGTAAGGCCTTCTTGGGAACAGCTCCCACAACCTGGTCCACCACGTTGCCGTTCTTAATGATCAGCAGGGTAGGAATTGACATTACGCGGTATTTCTGCGCTGTCTCCGGTTCCTCGTCAACATTCAGTTTGCCTATCTTATATACTCCGGCATACTCGTCAGCCAGCTCGGATACGATAGGAGCAACCATCTTACAGGGACCGCACCAGTCTGCATAGAAATCGACCAATACCGGGATATTTGATTCCAGGGCTTCCTTCTGAAAATTATTATCTGTAAATTGAAATGCCATAATATACCTCCATTCTTCTAAGAGCAGGAGTTTTTAAATTTTCTCTATCATGCTCATTATTTATCCTATTGTTTTTAGTATCCCTATATCTGTTTTTATTATGTGCTATAAGCTGATAATACAACAGGATACAAAATATTTCAAGTATTTTATTTATTACAATTATATTTTTTACAATTTATATTTGATACTCATTTCACCGCTTGCGCTTCTTTCTTTTCACCGACTTATTCAGTATATCCTCAACTTCATCCCAGGAACGTTTTAATCTCAGAATTTTTTTGTCCAGACTCCGGTTGCCGCCGGTTGCCTTAGCCATCTTATATCTCCAGTCACGTTTCATATAATTCACCACGCTTCCCAATCATTGCGGATATGGATTCCCATTTTTATCATTTTATGATGATAACCGTGTTTTAGCACTCCGTACGGGTTGAATATTAATTACTGTGAATGGATCTGTAAAGTTTTATACAGGACGCGGCTTTATATTACCTGCGGTAAGCAACCAGCCTGTGAATGGGATTACCCATGGAAGAAAAGCGTTCCTCGTATTCCGTCATTATATTGCCTTCCAGGTATTCGCTGTGGTGAAGATCGAAGGTTACCTCCTTAAGCTCCCACCCGGCAAGCTTTACTTCCTCTAAGGAGAACTCAAACAGCGTACGGTTGTCCGTCTTAAAGATCACCTCACCGTCCTTCTTAAGGCATCCGTCGTAACGCTGCAGGAATTCCTTCGAAGTAAGGCGTCTTTTCGCATGGCGATCCTTTGGCCACGGATCCGAAAAATTCAGATAGATTCTTGATATCTCATCCTGACCGAATATTTCATTGATATATTCTGCTTCAAATCTTAAGAAATACAGGTTTGATAATCTGGCATCGCTGCTCTTTTGCAATGCCCGAAGCAGTACACTGGAATATTTTTCGATCCCGATAAAGTTAATATGAGGATGTTCCGAAGCCTGCCGCATTATAAATTTACCTTTGCCCATACCGATTTCCACATGAATCGGATTATTATTGCCGAATAAGGTGCTCCATTTTCCCTTAAGCCCAAGCGGCTCCTGTACCACGTAAGTATTCTCTGCCACGGCTTCCCTGGAGCCTCTTATATTCCTCAGTCTCATATCTGTCTCCGTCCTGCCGCATATGATATGCGGCATCACATTCTTAATTACTGCTCGTAACAGCTCTAATCTTTTCCTTTACGAAAGCATGCATTTATATTATAATTACTAACCTGGATATCGTCAAGTTACGCAGAAAAATGAAAGTACGGGACCGTAATCCATTTTTTGATTTTATTTCACCTATTTCAAAAATAATTTTATTGTAGTATACTATAAGAGGTTTACATTTCCGGTTTGAAAGGAGTCTATAGGATGAAGGTTATCGCTGTTAACGGAAGCCCCAGACCAAAGGGCAACACCTATCTTTCGCTTAAAACTGTCTGTAATGCGCTGGAGAAGCAGAACATAGAGACGGAAATCATACAGGTTGGAAATATGGAACTGAAGGGCTGCATATCCTGCTATCGCTGCAAGGATGGGCATTGCTACTTCTCTGATGAAAAATTCCGCGGGATCGTTGATAAGATTCATGCGGCAGATGGTCTTCTTCTGGGAAGTCCTGTGTATTATGCAAGTATTGCCGGTACTATGAAGTGCTTTCTGGATCGGCTCTTTTTCCCTAACGGAGGCCGCATGCGCCTTAAGGTAGGTGCCGCGGTTTCGGTTCTGCGGCGTTCCGGGGGTGTAACCACCTTCGACCAGTTGAATAACTATTTTCTCATATCGGAGATGATGATTGCTCCTTCCTATTACTGGAATGCAATTCACGGCGGTGATCCCGGAGAGGTCAACGAGGACCTGGAAGGTATCAGCACCTTGAATAATCTTGCGGGCAATATGGCCTGGATGCTGCATATTAAGGAGCACAGTAAGGAAACATATCCAGTACCGGAACCGGCAGAACGGGAATGGACGAATTTTATACGCTAGTCAGGGAGGTTTTATGAAGCGGCAGATAATAGCTTTTTTATTCATATTATTATTTTTCAGCCCTGTTATCTCTTCGGTTCGGGCTACAGGGACGGGCACAGCAGCAGAATCAGATCAGATCTGGCCGGATGGCCCGGGGGTATATGCAGAAGCCGCGATCGTCATGGAAGCTTCCACAGGTTTAATTCTATATGAGAAGAATATCCACGAGGATTATTATCCCGCCAGTATTACTAAGATATTAACCGCGTTAATTGCCATTGAGAATTCCAGTCTCGGTGAGGTCGTTACCTTTTCCAGGAATGCTATCTTTGATGTTGAAGCAGATTCAAGCCGAATCGGCATCGATGTCGGCGAACAGCTTACCATGCAGCAGTGCCTGTATGGCATTCTGCTGGAATCCGCCAATGAGGTTACTTATGCCGTGGCGGAGCACATCGCCGGTTCCGTACCGGCTTTTGCCGAGATGATGAACAAGCGGGCGAAGGAGCTTGGCTGCCAGGATTCTAATTTTGTCAATCCCCACGGTCTTCCGGATGACAATCACTATACCTCCGCCTATGATATGGCTTTGATCACAAGGGAAGCCATGAAGAATGAGACCTTCCGCAAGATCTTCGGAACCCGTACCTACCAGATACCTCCTACGAATATCCAGTCCGAGGTGCGAAATCTGCGGAACCATCATAAATTTGTCCTGCGTCAGGAATACCGCTATGATGATTGTATCGGCGGAAAGACCGGTTATACCAGCAAGGCGAGATACACGCTGGTCAGTGTCGCAAAGCGGGGGGACCTGGAATTAATCAGTGTCATTATGCGGGTCGACAGTAATGATCATCAGTATGCGGATTCTGCAAAATTACTGGATTTTGGTTTTGATAATTTTTCAATTTATTCCATAGCTGATCTGGAGAGCTCCCAGGCACTAACCGAATCTCCCATGTTTACAAGGTATAATTCCCTGCTCAGCGGGTCAGATTCACCCATTGTAACAGATGAAGACGGTTATCTTGTATTACCCAATACAGCCTCCTTTGAGGATGCCAGCAAGGAGGTAACCTTCTATTCCAAGGCAGATCCTGCCCCCTCCAGGGAGGTTATCGGAAAGATATCATATACCTATGACGGCAAATATGTGGGCGGAGCTGATATCCTATATGATGATACGGACAAGCCTGAATTGATTCCGAATAAAGCCGTCAAAAATAATCCTGCTGATGAACCCGATGAGCCCTCTGCTCCCATTCAGGAAGAAGGCGGAAGCTTAAGGCCGATCATCATAGGCAGTATCATAGGATTATTCTTATTAATTATTATTTTATACTTTGTGCTGGTGGAACGCCCCCGTCTGAAGCGGAGAAATGCTTATTACCGGAAGCGGGCACGCCGCAGAAGATATGATAACGATGATTTTTTGGATCTTTGATCATATTCACTGGCCAAAGGAGGCAAATAGGGAGGCTATCTCATCCGAAGTTAGGTTTGTGTTGGGATTCTCATATATGGGAGTTACCTTTATCTCAGAATCAAGAGCATCCTCCCTGCCGTTATTGCCAATAATCCCGGCCTCGGCTTCCTTATCCCCTGCCTTCAGGGCCTCCAGAATTTTCTTCGTATTCTCGTTATTGTAATTGAGCTCCAGGTTCAGGGCATTCTTCTGGCCTTCCAGGGATTTTTTCTGCAGCTCCAGCATCTTCTGCAGCATCGCTGCATTATTATGCTCCAGAGTTTCCAATCTTGTCAGAAGCTCTGCAAATTGTCCGGTAATCAGTTCCGCATTCTTCTTAGTAGCCGTATACGCAGCCTTCTGGAGATTCATTAACTCCATATGGCTCTCCATCCATCGTTCTGTCTCTTCATCCATAATCCGGTCCATGAAAAATTTCGCATCCGTGCCAAGCCGGAACAATCTGCTTCGTATGGAATCCATGAACAGATATCCGGTAATCAGTACCACCACGCCCAGGCTGACCGTACTAAAATAATTACCTTCCCATATGATTAATGCGTATATTTCAATTAATACTGCCGCAATGAAACAACTGCCAAAAAATAAGGTATTAATCCATTTTTTCATTGGTTACCGTTCCTCCGTTATATGATATATCTTTGTGTTATTACCCCATAGTTGATATATCGACATATTATGCAAAATAGTTTATAAAAATGCTATCTATAAAAAGAACTGATATAATCATTATAATTATATCAGTTCCATATCTGAAGGTTACTTTCCCATATCCTGATGCAGCGGCAGGCGTACGGTAAATTTCGTTCCCACCTGAAGCTTGCTTTCTACTTCGATGGACCCTTCATAATAATTTACAATATGCTTGACAATGGAAAGACCCAGTCCGGTTCCTCCCACCTTTTTGCTTCTTCCCTTATCAACCCTGTAGAAACGCTCAAAAATCCGTTGTTTGGCATCCTCGGGAATGCCGACGCCGGTATCGGACACGGTAATGACCAGCTCCTTTATCTCGGAGGTTACCGTTACATTCACCCTGCCTCCCGTTTTATTATATTTAATCGCATTGGATATGAGATTGCCAAAGAGCTCCTGCAGCTGCTGTGCATTGGCCATCATCGTAATCGGTTTGCAGCTGATGTGCACCGTCACCCGGTATTCCTTGGCAAGAGGCTCCAGTGTCTTGCATACCTCCTCCAGAAGGGGGTAGATCCTAACCTCGGCCAGTACCACCTCCGCTTCCTTTGTCTCCAGCCTTGATATCATCAAAATATCATTAATCAGGTTGGTCATATTGGCAGCTTCCCTTTTTATCCTGGCCAGGAAATCCTTCTTCATATCCTCGCCTTTTGCCATATCATTCTCAAGCAGCTCTATATACCCCCTGATTGAGGTTAAGGGCGTCTTTAATTCATGGGAGGCATTTGAGAAGAACTCCTGGCGGACCATCTTCTCAAATTCGATCCGGCTGATATAATCCTTCATGGATTTTGACATCTTTAAGGTCGTATCGGCAATGACATTCATCTCATTGAACTTATACTTAGAAAAGTGGAACTCCGGATTTTCCTCCTTTAATTTCATCATCTCTTCCGCAATTTCGCTCAGAGGCTTTGTTACCGATTCAGAGAACCTGATCGCAAAAACCAATGAAACGATCAAAGCTATTCCGATGCTTACAAAGATAGCCGGAACCAGCAGCCCTATATACTGCTCCAGTCCGGAGAAGGGAATTGCCATACGGAGAATATAGTTCCCATTCTCTGTAATAGAAGCAACATACAGCATGGGCACCCCCAGGGTTTCCGATTCCCTTGTTGCATAACCGATACCTGTAAGAAGGGCTTCCCGGACTTCTTCCCTGTCGCTGTGGTTTTCCATCTGATTACTGTTGGTCACGTCGCTGTCGGCGATTACATGTCCGTTTAATTCGATTATGGTAAAACGGGCATCTTCATTTCCTTCTACCAGGTTCAGCTCATCCATCTGCCGCTTCAGATCTCCTTCATAATCGATTCCATGATCGGCGATCCTCACGGAGAACAGCATGTTCTCTTCTGTCCGGACCAGGATAATATTATTAATGACCGCACCAAAAATACTGCCGCTTAAGAGAAGCGCCAGTAGTACAATCAATATAAATCTTTGAAAAATCGCTTTTTTCATAGAAGCTTATTATGACTCCTTAGGTTCTTTCATGGGATACTATTCTTCCGGCTGTGCAAAACGGTAACCGACACTCCGGATGGTCCGGATACAGTCCGTACCGACCTTGCCCAGCTTCTGCCGCAGAGTACGGATGTGGATATCCAGCGTTCTTGTCTCCCCGTCATATTCATATCCCCAGATTCGGTTCAACAGCTCATCCCTGCTGACAACCCTTGAATTATGCTCGATGAGATACAGCAGCAGCTCATATTCCTTAAAGGTCAATTCAATAGGAACCCCATTGTTCTTAACCTCTCTGGTCATGGGATTGATGGATAAGGTCATAAACCGTATAATATCGCTGCTGTCCTCCTTATTGGACCTGCGAAGCAAGGACCGTATTCTTGCTGCCAGCTCCAATACTCCGAAGGGCTTCGTAATATAATCATCCGCACCCACATCCAGTCCCATTACCTTATCCAGCTCTTTATCCTTGGCTGTAAGACAGATGACAGGCGTCTGCTTCAGCTGGGAATCCTGTCTTAATATTTTGATGGCGGCTAAGCCGTCCATACCGGGCAGCATTAAATCAAAGATAGCCAGATCCGGCTTATCCTCCTTCATATCCAGCAATGCCGGCTCAGCAGATTCATAGGCCTTAATATGATAACCAAAGCCCTCTAATGCGACCTTAAGCAGCTCACGGATACTTTCATCATCCTCGATAACATATATTTTCTCCATAGGGAACCTCCATTCTGATAAACTGGTGTATAAGTTTGAACTGCTGCTATAGACAATTACAATATTCTGATATTATTCACGGATCCGGTCTCATGGAATTCTGTCCATTCGCAGATATTCACCGCATGATCTCCAATCCGCTCCAGATACTTCGCAATCATTAAGATATCCACACACTGGTCCACCTGCTCGCCGGAAGTTCGAAGAATGGCGGCCACCTCTTCCTTCACCTTGTCAAACAGATCGTCCACTATGTCATCCCGCTTGATGATCTCTCTTGCGTTCTCCGTATCCTGTGAGGTAAATGCGCTCACCGCATCATGCACCATCTCTTTGGAGACTCTGCCCATCTCAGGTATGTGCTTTGCAAGATTATAAATAGGCGTTCTCTTCTCTCTGAGAATCAGCTCCGCAATATCAGCCGCATGATCTCCGATACGTTCCATATCCGTAACCACCTTAAGCGCTGTGGTTACAATCCGCAGATCCCGCGCCACCGGCTGCTGCTTCAGTATCAGGGACAGGCATCTGGATTCAATGGTCTTCTCAATATCATTCACATTACGGTCACCCTGTATGATCTCATTGGCCAGTACTTCATCCTGTGTTTCAAATGCCTTCAGCGTCTTCTCTATTGCAGCCTCGATTAACTGTCCCATCTCCGTCAGATTGTCTCTGAGTAATTTTAATTCATATTCAAAACTTAATCTAGCAGTCATGTTATTCCTCCTATACCAACTAATAAATCCACGATTCATTGTTTTAGCAATTGACCGGAAGGAACTATCCTCTTCCATCAATTATAATATTTGTTATATATGATGTCAAACTATGGTATCAACCAAATCTTCCGGTAATATAATCTTCGGTCCTCTTATCCACAGGTCTGGTAAAGAGGGTATCCGTAGCCGCATATTCAACCACTTCACCTACCAGGAAGAAGGCCGTATAATCCGAGATACGAGCCGCCTGCTGCATATTATGCGTAACAATGGCAACCGTATACTTTTCCTTAAGCTCCGACATTAGATCTTCTATCTTCAGGGTTGAGATCGGATCCAGTGCCGAGGTCGGTTCATCCATTAAAAGCACTTCCGGCTCAACGGCAAGAGCTCTGGCGATACATAATCTCTGCTGCTGTCCGCCGGACAGACCCAAAGCGGATTTCTTAAGACGGTCCTTGACCTCTTCCCATAAGGCCGCTCCCTTCAGGCTCTCTTCAACGATCTGGTCCAGCTTTGCTTTGGATTTGATTCCATGGATTCTCGGGCCGTAAGCAACATTATCATAAATCGACATGGGGAAGGGGTTGGGCTGCTGGAACACCATACCGATCTTCTTCCTTAACAAGGTTGTATCTACCCGGGGATCGTAGATGCTCTCCCCATCCAGCGTGACCAGGCCCGTAATTTTTACTCCCGGTATCAGGTCATTCATCCGGTTTAATGTCTTTAAAAAAGTTGATTTACCACAACCGGAAGGACCGATGAAGGCAGTGATGGATTTTTCTTTGATATTCATTTCCACACTTTTCAGGGCATGGTTCGTTCCATAATATAGGTCCAGATCCTTGGTTATAATTTTATCTTTTATCATATATCCTCCATAAAACCGCTTTACGGCGGTGTTGTACGTATATTCTCAATAAATCCTGTTATTTATTCACATTAAACTTGTGGGACAGGAACTTTGTCAACATATTGATCCCCAGTACGATCAATAGGAGAACAAAAGCAATTCCGAATGCATCTGCATACTTTGCCTTCTCCATACTGAGATACAGCTGGATGGTCAAGGTCCCTCCCGGCTGTAATATCTTCTTCAATAATCCTTCTCCGTATTCGCCAAGCCTGGGGAGCAGATAACCGCTTCCCGCCGTGAACAACAGCGCTGCCGACTCTCCCACGATACGTCCGATGGAGAGAATGATACCTGTAATTATTCCCGGCATGGCAGAGGGCAATAATATGGTTCTGATCATATACCACTTGGTTGCCCCGATTCCCAATGCCCCGCTGCGGTAACTGGGGGGTACGGTCTTCAACGCCTCCTGCGTGTTGCGTGTTATCAGCGGAAGGACCATGATAGCCAGGGTTAAGGAGCCGGTCAATACCGAATATCCTAATTTTAAGGTGGTGCCGAAGAAAACATAGCCAAATAAACCGAAGATAATGGAGGGAATCCCGGCCAGGGTCTCCGTGGTGAATTCGATCAGACGTACAATCCGTCCGGGTTTGGCATACTCGTTCAAGTAGATCGCCGCACCGACGCCAAAGGGGATCGCAATAATCAATGTAATAATTATGATGTATAAGGTATTAATAATATTACCGGCGATACCGAAGGTCCCTTTCAGGGCACTTGGCACCGTACTAAGAAAATTCCAGTTAACGGAGGATACTCCGCGCAGAGTTACATACCCCATGATAATAGCCAGAACGAAGATAGATATGGAAGAACAGAAATATATGACTACATGCACCAGGGCATCCAGGGGCCTGTGCTTTTTATCATATATGCTTTTAACTGTCGGCATCCTTCTTGCCTCCCTTCATTACTCTGTTCAGAATTAAGTTGATTATCATTATAAATGCAAATAATACTAAGCCGATGGTAAATAACACTCTTTTATGGGTATCTGCCGAATATGACATCTCACTTACCACCGCAGTGGTTAAGAACCGGACCGAGTTAAAAGGAAGCGGAAGATTAGCGCCGTTGCCGGCCACAAGACTGATCGCCATGGCTTCGCCGATTGCCCTTCCTACCCCAAGGACAATCGCAGTAACGATACCGGATTTAGCCGCAGGAATAATAACCTTAAAGATTGTCTGGATCTTGGTAGCTCCCAGCGCCAGGGAAGCATGCTTATAATGCTCGGGCACTGCTTTTAATGCGGATTCACTGATGTTGATCACAGTAGGCAGTATCATTATGGATAACACCAGTACGGCAGATATTAAGTTGGATCCGCCGGTAAACTGATGCGTGGCAGAGCCTTTATAGACAGCTAATTCTATTTTATAGATGAAAGGGGTCAAGATGAGAATACCGATCAAACCATAGATTACGGAGGGAATGCCTGCAAGAAGCTCTACCGCAGGTCTTACGATGCCCGCCAGCCTCTTAGGCGCCGTCTCTGCAAGAAATACGGCAGTCATAACTCCGATGGGTACTCCGATGAGTATTGCCAGGGTGGTACCTACTAAGGAAGTCAGAATAACATAGAGGATACCAAAGCTGGGTTCTTTTGCTGTGGGCTTCCAGACGGTACCGAACAGAATATCCTTTAATCCGACTTCAAAGATGGCGGGCGTACCGCTGATAATCATATATAAGGTAATTGAAAAGACAGCCAGGACAGTAAATAAAGCACAGGCCGTAAAAACATATGCCGCTACTTTTTCTACTGTCTTCTTTGTCTTATAGCTTCCAATGATGGAGGGGCTTTTATCACTCATAAATACTCCTTTTGTGAATGTTAAAATATTACTGTTATTATAACAGCTTTAGGAAGAATTACTCCATAGGGAGTAACTCTTCCTCCAACCTGCTTTTGTATGCTATTCTTAATTAATCGGGCAGTATCAGTCCTACACTCTTAATTAATTCTTTTCCTTCCTCCGACTTAAGATATTCGAAGAATACCTGAACCTCTTCACTCTGAGCTGAAATCTCACCATTCGTAGCCATTACGAAGGGTCTGCTTAACAGATAGCTGCCTGCTTTGATGTTTTCTTCCGTAGGCTCCACATCGTCTAAATTAATCGGCTTAACAGAGCTGTCTATAACATCAAGGGATACATATCCGATGGCTCCCGGAGTGGAGGCGACTTTTGCCAACACACCGCCGGTACTGTTAATCTCATTGGAGTATGCACACTGGTCAACGATCTCAAGGAGTTCTTCGAAAGCGCCTCTGGTACCGGAGCCTGACTCTCTGCCGACAACAACGATGGGCTGGTCAGCTCCTCCCAAGTCCGTCCAGTTTGTAACAGCGCCTGTGAAAATCTGCTTTAACTGATCTTCTGTAAGATTTGATACGGTATTTGCGGTATCTATGATTACTGCGATACCGTCAATCGCTACGATATTCTCAATAATGCCCGCACTCTTTTCCGTATCCTTAAGACTTCTTGAGGAATTTCCGATATCTACGGTTCCTGCGGTTACTGCCTCAATACCTGCACCTGACCCGGTGAATTCTGCGGTTACCATTACATCGGGATATTTCAGCATAAAGGCTTCCGCTGCCGCATTCGCAAGCTTCTCCATAGAGGTGGAACCTGCCATGGTTACCGTTCCGCTCAAATCTTCATTCCCTGTCGTATCATCTGTGTCACCGTCCGGTGCATCCGTAGGTGTGTCATTATTATCGGTATCGGTGTTACCGTTATTCTGGGCCGGGCTGTCTTCATTGCCCTTATCGGCACATGCTGTTAAGGTGCCTATGACAAAAATACTTAATAAAAGTAAAGCTGCTAATTTTTTAATTTTTTTCATCTTACTTCTCCTTCATTCATCTTGTTTCATCTCTTTCTTACAAGATTAAATTAACATGAAATAAAATGAGGTAATACCATGATATTGTTTAAATTATGTTAAATCAATGTAAAATGGCATGGACTCCTGCAGAAAAGTTTATACTAATAGTTTGTGTATAAAAAAAATAAAGATGTGCCGGTTCACTAAATTGGTAAACCGGCACATCTTTATTTATCTATGATGATATCTGACCGTGCCTGGCGGGATTCGAACCCACGGCCTTCCGCTTAGGAGGCGGACGCTCTATCCTGCTGAGCTACAAGCACATGCAACATAGTTATTCTACTATGTAAAAACTCTTAAGTCAACAAGATATCTTGAATTTGCAGACTAGAAAAATCAGGGATCCGTTAATATTTTACAAAGATTTTAACCAGGTTTTACCTAATCTGCATAGTTGTCAGATAATATTAATGTTATCTTTAAAGTGTAAAGAAAAATAATATACAAAGGGGTGAGATTAATGTTAGGAACTTTCTTATTATTATTGCTTGCATTGTCTCTGTTCATCGTCAGCTGCTATTATATCCGCCGCAAAAGAGTCAATCATACGTATATGGATTCCTATCGATGGTTTGTAAAACTGCTGAGATAAGACAGGTCATTAACTTAATATGCGAAAGCTTGCTTATATAAAGGAAAATGAGATAATCTTACGGGGATTATCTCATTTTTCTATCTATTGTCATACATACCGTTACATTTGAAACTGTGTAACTGTTACTCTGAGGTTTTCTGCCAGCTGCTTCAGCCTGTCACTGACATCTGCAAGAATTTGAACGGATGCGGTCTGTTCTTCCATGGTAGACACCGTCTGCTGGGTTCCTGCCGCATTCTGCTCCGCAATTGATGATAAGGATTGAAGCATCATCATAATCTCCTTATTGGACAATTCCATATCCTGTTCGGAAGCATTCAGCTCACTGACTGCTTTTTCCGAATTCTTCATTGCATCCGCTATATCCCGGAATTTATGTATGGTATCCGATACGCTTTTTTGCTGCTCCAGTGATGCTGCCGTCATGAGCTTCATGTTGTCTGCCGATACGGATATGTTCTTTTGAAGCTCCTTTATTATATTGTCTATATATTTGGAGGATTTGGCCGACCGGTCGGACATCTGCTGTATCTCCGAAGCTACTACGGCGAAGCCTCTTCCATAATCCCCTGCCCTGGCAGCCTCTATGGCTGCATTCAGCGACAGAAGACCGGTCTGCCCTGCAATATCTGTAATGATCCTGCTTGCTTCTCCAATCTGTACGGAACTGTTTTTGATCTCGTCTATCATATTGTTTACATTTTTCATCATAGCCTCATTCTCTCTTGACAGCCTGATAAGCGTATCAATACCAAGGAGACCTTCATTGACCAATTTGGTGACCTGATCCGTAGTTAAGTTCAAATGTGTCATATGCTGATGATTTACCGATATCTTTTGTTCCAGGAGCATAGCCTGCGTCAGACCGGCTTCCGTATTCTTCGCCTGCTCATTTGCACCCCTGGCAATCTCTTCCATGGTATGGGTGATGTCCTCGGAAGCCTGCGCTGACTGCTGTGAAGCTTCGGTAAGCTGCAGCGCCGTATCGGTTACCTCATTGGCTGAATTGGTTAACTCCAGGATGATATTCCTCAAGTTATCCGTAAGTATCTGGAATGTATTAGCCAGGGTTCCGATTTCGTCCTTCTGGGCCAGATAGATATCCTCAACATTCTTACTGATATCCAGGGCCCCCAGGCGCTTTGACTGCTTTGTCACTTCTGTCAGCGGACGGATCAGATTGCTGTCCAGGAATAATACGATACCAAAGCTTGCGGCCAGAACAATTGCCATCACAAGAAGGATAACCCTTACCATCTGCCATATGGAGGACATGATTTCGTCCTGGTCCGCAGTTATGATAAGCTTCCATCCGGTACCTTCAATTGACGCATATCCGGCATAAAAGCTGCTCTCCTCTGCCTTATACTGAGTGTTTCCCTGCTTTTCCCGAAGAATTAACTGCAGAGCACGGGAAAAGTCCTTCAGTGTGGAATCCTTCTCTGCTTCACTGATTGGGTTATATTTCTTAAGAACCTTATCCGCATCCGGATGTGCAATAATCGTTCCGGACTCATTTATCATATATGCATATCCTTTTTCCCCATAGCCCAGATCCATCGTAAGGCTGCTTAAGGAATCCGCTTCCTTGCGTCCGACCATAGCCCCAACCACTTTCGAATCCTTATATACGGGTACCGCAACCTCAATCTCCGGCTTACGGGTCACCCGGCTGATGATGACATCCGATATTTCCGATTTGCCCGCAAGTGCATCCGTTACATAGCTCCGGTCACTCATTAAGCGAACCGTTCCGTCCGTATAATATGTATATCCATTGGGAAGAACAAAGCCGATATCGATAAACTCCGTCTTCTCCAGCTCTTCCTTAAGCAGGTCCAGATTGACCTCCCAGCCCATATCCTCAATCTCATTCTTCATGGATACCATTGTCAGAGAGGAAAGCAGGGCCTCCATACGGCTTTCTACGATCTTTACTCCTTCCGATGCCTGCAGGGTAAGTGAGTTGCGTGCCTGCTCCTGCAGGGAGGTATATCCTGTCCTCATGGCTACGATTCCTATAATGAGGGTTACGCACAGTATAACGATGGAATAGGACAGCAGCAGTTTAATCTTTATGCTTTTCACTTATGTTATTCTCCTTTGTTGGTATTACAATCCCCTATATATTGTCAATATAAAAGGCAGATAATTTCTTCTGCTTTGCTTTTCTCTTTTGCTTTGCCAGTGCTTCCGTCATCTCATATACATTGTTCCAATGGTTTCCGGCATTGTTCGTAACAACTATGGTGACCGTCAGCAGCGGATATTGCTCTGATTCCCCTCTGCGGCTGGTGGCGGTTATATATCCTCTTTTCATATCTCCCGGACTATAAAACCTCAGGACTTCCTGACGGAATTGTTCACTGATTCCGGTAAAATACTCCTCTGTTACCTGGTCATAGATAATAACTACATAATCATCTCCGCCGATGTGCCCGATAAAATGTCCTCTTGGTATATTATTTCTCAGGATATCAGCCAGAAATTTAATTACCAGATCTCCGTTCTCGAACCCGTAGACATCGTTATAGGCTTTAAAATTATCTATATCGATATAGGCAACGCTGTAATTTCCATTGCCCTTGATGCACCGGCTCAGCTGCTGTTCAACGATAACATTTCCCGGCAGCCCGGATAAGGGATTCTGGTGCTTTGCATTATTGACCTCGATTTCCATGGCCTTTTGCAGCAGATCCTTAATTGTGACAGTTCCTATGTATTTTCCCTGTTCTGTTACTACGATAAAATCATATAGATATTCTTTCATTCGGGACATGGCTTGATATGAAACGGTACTGATCGAAGTAAGAGAGTCCACCGCCAGAAAATCGCGGCACATAATTTCAGAGATTGGTTTATTCTGATAGAGGGAATAGCCATAGTGGCCGCTCATTTTTAATGCCAGCTTTTCATATGTTATAATACCCAGAGGAACTCCGTCTTCTACTACACATAGTCCGAATAGGTCCGGATTCTCTTTAAATATATTATATACATAATCCGCCGGTATCTTCGGTGATACCACACCGGTATGGCTGCACAGGTTTTTAATGCCGACATTGGTCAGGCTTTCCGTATGCAGCTGGTCTTTTAGCCGGTTATGGCTGATGATCTCCTGAAGCAGGGCCTCATTAATGTCCATAACCTCCGTATGGGGCCGCTGTATGTAATAGCCCTGCCCATATTGGACACCCAGCCTGATCAGGGTCTCCAGCTCCTCACCGGTCTCTATTCCTTCCGCAATCAGGTTGATCCGGGATGTTTTGGACAGTTCCACCATGCCCTTTACCAGGGCATATTTTAATTGATCCGAATTGATCCCCCTGATCAGCTTCATATCCAGCTTTATAAAGCTGGGATTAATATCACTGATCAGATTCAGTCCGGAATAACCGGCTCCCGCGTCATCGATGGCTATCTTATAATCCTGGCTTCGGTAATGATCGATGGTTGATATAAAGCCTCCCATATCCAGTATTACATTCCGCTCCGTAATCTCAAAGATCAGATTCTCCGGTCTGATCTGAAACTGATTTAAGAATTCCCTGGTGAATCCCTTAATAAACTTTTCATCATGCATGGTATTTGGATTTACATTGATGAACAGCATCTTGCTGTATGGCGGAATCATGAACTTATAAGCAGCCTCAAGAGCAGTGGTCCTGCACAGAAGCTCCAGCTCCCAGAGCCTGTTATATTCCCCGGCAGCCGAGAACAGCATCTCCGGGCTTTGTATAATGCTGCTGCAGGCAATCCGGCTTAAGGCCTCATGTCCCAGCACACTCCCGTCCCTTAATGATATAATTGGCTGAAAGACCGTTATTATCTGTTTATTATTAATGACATAATCCAGTGCTTCCCCTATTTCATCCTTCATTTGTATCCCTCAAAATCATTTCTTCCGAATAAATTGTTAAGAGCATTCCTTATATTAGTACTCAATGTCTTCCTCTATCCCCAACTCAAAAAAATCCGTATTGCCGTCCCCTGTCCCCTCCATATCCGAACAGTAGTCTGAATATTCCCGGTACAGATATTCCTCCATATCCTCAGGATCCCTCAAGTACTCCAGATAATCCTCAAGATTATCAAAGAAGTCAAAGATTACCTTATTTCTAAATAGATTATGTGTTACGTTTTTCATTTTTCCTCCATACCCGTCAGCAATTCTCCGGAAGCCTGCTCCATGCTTTATTCTTTATTGTCTTATCAAGGCCATTGTATAATAATTAGTTGATTACTGCTTTAACTCTATGTAAAATGTAATTTATATCTTTGTAAAACAGCCGTTAATCCCCCTGTATTATGCTGCAATAACCGGCACAATAAAAAAGACAGCGTTGCATTTGAATACAAAGCTGTCCGATTATATACATATTAAATTATAGCTGCATCAAAATATTACCCGGTCATCTAACCGCTGATTTCCTTATCGTGAAAATCAATACTGCCCTGCATCCAGATATTTCCCTTAAAGCGCCTTCCTACCAGAGGTTCTCCCATCAGATCCTCCTTGTTGATACACATTCTGAAGCTGATGTCATTGCATACCAGCTGCAGATCATATAGTTCTTCCTTCGTCAGCTGATTTACAATCATATTACTTTCCGTTATGGTTGCAATAATGCTGTAATTATCGGATTCCGAACCAAATGGGATAAAGGACGTATCGACAATGGAGTATAAGTCCTCCTTCTTCGCCCGTCTCGATATCATGGCATAAGTATCGATATCATCGATGGTCAGGCTGTCGATGGCATCCTGGTTGCCCTTTTTTGCTTCCGCAATGAGATTATTCCGGTATTTGGTCTCCGCCGTAATATTGCGGACCTGGACCTCATCCTTCTCAATGGGAAGAAGAATCCGTCCCTCCAGGGACAGGGCGGCAAGAGTAATATCAAAGGGAGTACTCATGGGCATGTTCTGTTTCTTTTTCTCCAGGTAATCAATCACGTTCTGCAGGTAGAAAATCAAGGATACTCCCAGTCTGAAATCATCGCACATTCCGGTATAAGCTTCGGAATCCACTCGTTTATTAATTCCGACCTCTTCCCGGGTACTTACGTTCTGCCCAAGGATGCTGGGAAAATGGTGCTCCATATGGTACTTCCCGGATTCATCCATCTCTCCGCGGATCGTAATACCGATCCCCTCTCCGAATACCATGGTCAGTTCCGTCAGATTTCCTTTATTAAAATCAATGGTGCTTACTTTGTTTGAATTTTGAATGACATTCTCCAGTAGTTGATTCAATTCTACTCTATTATTAATACTGCTAAATCCAATTGCTCTTAAATAGCTATGCATATTTCTCACTTCCATTCATAACGGGTCAGCTCTTTATATTCTACGTTAATTGGTTACTTTTCATGTGATAATTATTTATAACATATTTTATTCACATTAGCAAGTAGCTTAGTTATTCCGCTATGGTATCCGCAATAAATACGCTAAGTTCCTTCATCAAATCCCGTTCTCTCCACTCCAAAAATACCTGACCCACACCATCTTTAATAATCCGGATTACCGGTCTGGTAGGAAAATGAGGGTTCTGCCTCAATACAATTCCTTCTTCTCCTGTATTGGTTCTGACCAGAGAGCCGGTTGGATAGGCAGCGATGGAGTCCCGAAAGGCCTTCACAACCGTCAGATCGAATAAAGTTCCTGCCTTACTTATAATATATTCAATTGCCTCATGAACTTTCATTTTCGGAACGAAATTTCCATATACCCTGCTGTCAAACTCATCACATACGGCTACGATTTTACTTCCTATCTTCAGCTTGTCCGCTTTCAGATGAAAAGGATAACCGGAGCCATCCATCCTCTCATGATGGCTGATGACAATTTCCCTCATAGTCTGGGTAAGCCACTCCATCTTCTGGATGGCGGAATAGCCGTATACGATATGCTTCATGATCTCCTTACGTTCCTTATCCGTACAGGTGTCAAAGGTAATATTATGATAATCTATTGTAATAAAGGTAAAACCAATATCATGAAGCAGGCATCCGATGGCAATATCACGGATTTTAGCTTTTGTAAGCTTTAATCTGAAAGACAGAATTACAGCCATGGCACATACATTGATGGAGTGGGAATAAGTACTGTCATTCTTATCCCGGATACTGGTCAGGTTATAGATAACCTCCGGCTCCTGCATAATATCATATATAATCTCGTCTGCCACAGCTTTTATCTTCTCCAGTTCATCACTGTTCTGATAAGAGTACTTAAGCAGGATATTACGTACGGCAGAATTGCATTGGTCCTTAATCTGTATATCCAGGCTGCCTGCAAGATTTACACCTTTTCCTATCTCATCCTCCACATATATGTATTTAATATTTAATTCTTTCAGTTTACGGACATAATCCATCTTTACGGTCATCCCTGCGGACATAAGGATTATGTCGTTATCATTATATATATCCTTTGCCAATATTTCATTTCCTTTTACGGAATCTATTGAAATAATTCTCATAAATTCATCCCCTTCAAAGCTGAACAAACAAGACTGTTATTACACTGGTACTTACTATAATCTCTTATCTGAAGCTGATTTTCAATCATACGATGGCACTAAACACAAGCATATAATTGGTAAATATGGATTATTATAGCGAAACCGGGTCCTTTAAGATATGCATGATAACCATGATTTTCACATATAACTATAGATATTGGTTATTTCTTATATTTTTCAGCAATTATAATGATAAAATTTGATTGTTATTTATTTAACAATCCTATTTACAAATCAATTTTTTTCTGCTATATTCAAAGCGTAAAGTGAATGTTAAAATTTTAACAATATAAGGAGGATGCATTATGGCAAAAGAAATACAACAACCTTCCCCCAAGGATCACGTAGATGGATTAGTAAAGAATGCGATTGCAGCCTTGTATGAATTCCTGTCGCTGGATCAGAAGACGGTTGATAATATCGTCCATGAGATGGCTTTAGCCGGCCTTGCAAAGCAGCAGCAGCTTGCCAGACTGGCTGTGGAAGAAACCGGGCGGGGTATCTATGAAGATAAAATAATTAAAAATATCTTTGCGACGGAATACGTATGGCACTCCATCAAGGCACAGAGGACCGTAGGTATTATTGAGGATAATGAAGAAGAGGATTACATGATTGTGGCGGAACCGGTCGGTGTCGTAGCCGGTGTTACCCCCGTAACAAATCCGACTTCCACCACTATGTTTAAATGTCTGACCTGTATAAAGACAAGAAACCCGATTATCTTTGGCTTTCATCCAAGTTCACAGCAATGCTCCAGGGAAGCTGCACAGACTTTATATGAAGCAGCGGTCAGGGCCGGCGCACCTAAGAACTGCATCCAATGGATTGAATACCCCTCCATCGAAGCAACCAGGGAATTAATGAATCACAGGGATGTATCCTTAATCCTTGCAACCGGAGGCTCCGGCATGGTTAAGCAGGCATACTCCTGCGGAAAACCGGCTCTGGGCGTCGGACCCGGCAATGTTCCCTGCTTTATAGAAAAGACCGCAAACTTAAAGCGTGCCGTGAATGATCTGGTACTCTCCAAATCCTTTGACCATGGTATGATCTGTGCTTCCGAGCAGGCTGTTATCGTCGAGGCATCCGTATATGATGAGGTGATCGATCTGATGAAGAAGGCCGGATGCTATTTTGCTACAAAGGAAGAGATCAAGGCATTGGAGCCCGTGGTGATTAATGAGAATACGGGAGCCGTTAATCCGGCTATCGTAGGCCAGTCACCTGCTACCATCGCTGCCCTGGCTGATATTCATATTCCAAAGGAAATCAAGATATTATGCACCGAGCTGGAGGGTGTAGGACCGTCCTATCCTCTGTCAAAGGAGAAGCTTTCCCCTGTATTGGCAGTATTAAAGGCAAAAAATCTTGAAGACGGCTTTGACCTGTGCGAGAAGATGATCGAACTTGGCGGTCTCGGTCATTCCTCCGTTCTTCACTCCACGGATGAAGCTGTAATTAACACCTTCTCCGCAAGGATGAGAACCGGGCGTATTCTGGTTAATTCACCTGCGACCCATGGCGCAATCGGTGATCTGTATAATACCAATATGCCTTCCCTTACTCTTGGCTGCGGTACCTATGGCGGCAATTCAACGACCCACAACGTATCAGCCGTAGATCTTGTTAATTATAAGCGTGTGGCTAAGAGGAGGGTTAATATGCAGTGGTTTAAGATTCCCGGCAAGATATATTTTGAACCCGGTTCAACCTCATATCTTGCTAATATGCCGAACATTTCAAAGGCATTTATCGTAACGGACCCTTCCATGACTCAGCTGGGTTATGTTAATAAGGTTTTATATCAATTAAGAAAGCGTACCGATTACGTTCACTGTGAGATCTTTGATCAGGTAGAACCGGATCCCAGTCTTGAGACAATTCAAAAGGGAGTCGAGAGCATGAAGCAATTCCAGCCGGATGTTATAATTGCTCTGGGCGGCGGTTCCGCTATTGATGCAGCCAAAGGTATGTGGTTATTTTACGAGGATCCGGATGCTGATTTCAAGAATATGTCACTTAAATTCCTGGATATCAGAAAACGTACTTATAAATTCCCCATCCTTGGTAAGAAAGCTCAGTTTGTTGCCATTCCCACCACCTCGGGCACCGGCTCGGAGGTGACCTCCTTTGCAGTTATATCGGATACCAGGGAGAACAAAAAATATCCTCTGGCTGATTATGAATTGACTCCGGATGTCGCTATCATTGATCCCGATTATGTAATGAGTGTGCCAAAGAAATCCACAGCATGGACCGGAATTGATGTATTGACCCACTCAATTGAAGCATATGTCTCCGTATTGGCATCAGATTATACGGATGCACTTGCCATCCATGCCATCGATCTGGTCTTTAAGTATCTGAAGGAATCTTATGATAAGGGAGCGAACAGCCCCATTGCACGTGAAAAGATGCATAACGCTTCCACTATCGCCGGTATGGCATTTACCAATGCCTTCCTGGGTATTAACCACTCCCTGGCTCATAAGCTTGGCGGAGAATATCATATTCCTCA
>JAFADH010000225.1 GCA_023424995.1 Bacillota bacterium
CAGTATGAGATATTTGATCCATGGTAAGTGGCCTCCTTTAAAAAACTAATAGTTTTTTGCATTTTTTAAAGTATGCCATAAAAAATATATTTAGCCTAGGCGAGCGATTTGACGCTTACACCTTAACCATCTAAATCATTAAGTTAACCCTGCTTTGTACTTGGCATTTTCGATTAGATCGGCACATGAAAACAAGCTATACTCGAATATGAAGTATATCGTAGGGATAAATTTAACTCTGTAGTAATGAGATTAGATAAAGTACACTGGAAAGGAACTAAGACTAAATGGAATATAGAAATCTAAATAAACTCAGTGCTATAATACAAAACGAAATCAACAACGGCACAATAGCCGGAGCAGCTATCCGGATTATACATAATAACGAATCCGTATATCAAGACGAACTGGGCTATGCCGATAGGGAGAAAAATATTCCGATTCATACTAATACAATCTACCGCCTCTTCTCCATGACAAAGCCAATTACTGCAGTAGCTGCCATGATACTTTATGAGAGGGGATCACTAAACCTGCTCGCACCGGTATCCGACTACCTGGAAGGCTTCAAGAGCCAAAAGGTATATACAAAAAACGGCCTTGTGGATGTTATAAGGCCGGTTACCATTCAGGATCTTCTGAATATGACCTCCGGAATTATGTATCCGGATGAGATAAATGAAGTCGGTAACAAAATGGCGGAAGTTTTCGCACAGGCTGACCGTGAGTATGAGAGTAGAAATCCGGTGAATACCATTGACTTCTGCAACAGAATTGGTCAGGTTCCTTTAGAGTTCCAACCGGGAGAGCGCTGGCGTTACGGTGCGTCCGCTGATGTCCTGGGTGCTGTGATTGAGGTGGTGTCCGGTCGCAAGCTTAGCCAGTTTATGCGGGAGGAGATATTTGAACCGCTTAATATGACGGACACCGGTTTCTATGTCCCGGTAGATAAGACGGAGCGTTTTGCGCAGATATATGATTATAATCCGTCTTCAAAACAACTGGAGCCTTTTACAAAGCCTTTTCTTGGGCTATATGATTATCTGACTCCTCCAGCCTTTGAATCCGGCGGAGCCGGACTTGTCTCTACAGTGAAGGATTATTCCTGCTTTGCCCTGATGCTTGCCAATGAGGGGACCTATAATGGGAAGAGGATCCTGGGGCGTAAAACTGTAGAATATCTGTCCGGGCCGCAGCTTACCGAGGCTCAGGCTGTGACCTTTGACTGGGATTCCATCGCGGGATACAGTTATGGTAATTTGATGAGAGTTCTGGTGGACCCGGTGAAGGCGGCAAGCAATGGTTCCATTGGTGAATTCGGCTGGGATGGCTGGGCAGGGGATTATTTCTTTGTCGATCCCAAAGAGAAATTGGTTATGGTGTATATGGTACAAAGATGCAGTGGGACAAATCCTGCGTTCCTGAGAAGATTGCGCTCTGTCGTGTACGGTGCGCTGTAAATATATAATTTTACCCGTCATAATTGATCATAATGCAGCACTATAATTCTACCAATTTTAAGGTGAAACTTGACAAGAAGGGATAGATGATATAAGCTCAACAATGTACTGGATTTTTAATTTACTGTATTTAATTAGAAGTATAGAGGCATAAATTCTGTCGGAGGTTTCCGTAGGTGAAGAAATTATTATTTATTTTCAATCCAGCAGCTGGTAGGGGCAAGATTAAGAACAAGCTGTATGATATCATCGATGCTTTTGTTAAGATTGGATACCGGGTATCGGTTTATCCGACCCAGAAGAAGGGTGATGCTACCCTGATCGTTAAAAATGATACGGATCCCTATGATTTATTGGTCTGTGCCGGCGGAGACGGTACGCTGAATGAAGTAGTCTGCGGCTTGATGCTGGCCGGTAAAAAGGTTCCCATCGGATATATTCCCGCAGGTTCCATGAATGATGTAGGGCACAGCTTTAAGATCAGCAGGAATATTATGGGCGCTGTGGATAATATTCTTACCGGTAAGCCTTATTCCATGGATATCGGGAGATTTAACGACAGATATTTTATCTATGTGGCAGCCTTTGGAGCATTTACCGATGTATCCTATACAACCTCACAGAAGAATAAGAATATGATAGGGCATCTGTCCTATTATCTGGAGGGTATCAAGAAGCTTTCCGAGCTCAAAGAAAAGCATGTAAGGGTAGAATATGAAGACAAGGTGATTGAAGATAAGTTCCTGGTCGGGCTGATTACGAATTCATTATATATCGGAGGCTTTAAGAACGTAAATTATGAGAAGACGAGCCTGAATGACGGGCTTCTGGAGGCTTTGTTTATTAAGATGCCGAAGAACATCTATGACCTTCAGATGATAGTAACTGCGTTATTAAATTATAGGATTGAGCCGCATTTCATGTACTATATTCAGACGCCGAAGCTGACTATCACCTCGGAGAGTATGGAATGGACTCTGGATGGTGAATACGGTGGCGCCCATGCTAATGTGGTTATTGAGAATAGTAATAAGGCGATTAATGTCATCAGTAGTTCGCTAAAGGATAAATAAACATAAAAATTAATAGAAATAAATGGAAACCCCTGGAGGCTATATTAATGCCATGAATTCCGGGGGTTTTTGCGGCATGAAATATTTTCTATAATGTGCATAAAAATACATTGCAATTTTTACATTGATGTGGTAATATGGTAAAGTGTTAATAAATGAAAGCGTTAATGATCAAATGTTCTTATAAAAAGGTACTAATAAATAAAGGTTCAATACATTGCGTGCGGCAAGTTTTTTTTGCAATTTATCTCACTGCCAATAATTTATCTTACTGCCTATATAGAGGTAAGAGTCCTGCCGCAAATTAATGAAAATGAAGACACAGACATCTTCCGCCAAGATCGTTTCAGATCTGCTACATATGTTAATACTCTCATATTCGATAAATCTCTCATATTAGACTACAGGCCAGGACCTTCACGGGAATCCTGGCCTGTAGTCTGTCCGGAACCATGAATACCGGGAAGAGTTATATAAGATCAATAATAAAACGGTCTGCATTAGGGTGCCTTGCCTTATGTGGGCCCTTATTATTATTTCCTTAAATACGGAATAATAATGTTCTTTTGCTGTTTGGTAATAATGACGATACAATAGTATCTCTAAATATTGGGCATAATGCTGTAATTTACAACAGCTTTTGATATATTATGGCATTTAGTTTCATGCCATAATTTGCAAATTGTAGAAGTGCAAACGGTTTCAAAATCCATAAAGCTGTGCATTATGCACAAAAAAATATTTATTTTTTGTTATTGAAAACGATTGCAATGATTTAGGAAATTTGTCATAATAAATGTGCATTATTGATTGCAATTATGATAAAAGGTTCGAGGTATCACAAGGATGATTAGAAGACGTACTTTGTGCTTGGGAATCATAGGTTTGCTGCTGTTGACAGCAGCCTGTATGCGGGGAAAATCCCCCGAAGGAGAAACCCCCGGGGAAGAAGCCGGGAATAGCGTACAGCTTACAAAAACTCCTTCCGGGGAACTGCAAGAGCCAGTCAGGAAGGTTGATCCGGATTTTGAATTATCCCGGACGGAATATATAAAGAATGATTTTATAATCTATTATGTCAATTGTGCTGCTGAGAATATCTCAGAGATCCCCGACGGAGAGCGGATGGGTCTGTATCAGTCGGTTACCGATCAGATCTACGGTAAGGATCCCGGAACGGGAGTGACCTGGGGATATCAGGATAAGTCTTATATGGAAGCAGAAGGAGACCACGGTTCTTCTGATAAGACGGCTGCCAAGTGGGTGATCAGGAAGAATACGAAGGTCATACGGTGGGAGACCGGATTTTATTATGATTTTAGTGTTCCCGACGGTGAATATGAGATAACCTGCGGTTTTTATAATCCCTTCAGCGCAAGACCGGTTTCAGTTACGGCTGAAGACGGTATGGCTGTACAAGATATGAAGATCTTGAAATACAAATTAACAGAGGCAGTCTTCACTCAGAAGGTAACCGACGGCGAGCTTAATCTTCTGATTTTCAATCCCGCCAATGGAGATGAAGTCATGAGGGAGCCGGTGTTAAGCTATATCATCATCCGTGCCGTTCCGGAATACGGCAAGCTGCTCTTATCTGAGCTGGTGGATACGGTAATTATAAAGGAAGAAGAGAGAGCCGGATATATCACTTCCTCCCTGGAGATTTATAATACGGCATATCAGGAAGCAGAAGCGGTTTTAGCCAAGGAAGCAGCCGGCTTTGGAGAATATAAGGAAAGTTATCTACAACTTAAGGAGGCATATGACAACATGATTAAGAAACCGATTTATACTGCATTCCGTCCGGGACAGCCGTGGATGGATACGGAGAACAATGTAATTCAGGCCCACGGCGGCCACGTTCAGCGCTTGACCGTGAAGGATAGAGTAACCGGTGAATTGGTTGAGAAATGGTGGTGGGTCGGAGAAGATAAGACCAAGGGCAACCGCGGCGGTATCTGTGCCTACAGCTCCGAGGATCTTTATAACTGGACCTTCGAGGGGATCGTCCTGAGGAATGTATCCTCAAGGGAGCAGCTGGATACGGAAGAGTATTTTAAAGAGCTGTATGCGGATTACACCGACCGGCAGCTTGATAATGTATACACCTGTATCAATGATACTACCTCCATCATCGAACGCCCCAAGATGATCTATAACCGGAAAACTGATCAGTATATTATATGGTTCCATGCGGATGGGCCTACCGCTTCCAGCAATTCCAATTATGCCGCTGCCAGTGCGGGAGTGGCGGTCAGCAATACCCCTTACGGACCGTTCAGATTCATCGACCGCTACCGCCTCAATACCTGTCCGGAGGATCAGGAGGATAAGTATCCCAAGAGCAGGGGTATGGCCAGGGATATGAACCTGTTCGTGGATGACGACGGTACGGCATATATTATCTACTCCAGCGAGGAGAACCTTACTCTTTACATATCAAAGCTGAATGATACCTATACCTATCTGGCAGCCGACCCTGAGAAGGCGGTTTACGGAACAGACTTCATCCGTATCTTTCCGGGTGCCCAGAGAGAAGCACCTGCGGTTTTTAAGAAGGACGGCAGATATTATATGATGACCTCCGGCTGTACAGGGTGGACGCCCAACCCGGCCAGGATGTTCACAGCGGATTCCATGCTTGGTACCTGGGTGGATAAAGGAGATCCCTGTATCGATGATTCCAAGAGGACTACCTTTGACTCCCAGAGCACCTGTATCTTTCTGGCGGATGAGGAATCACAGACCTATATCTACATGGGAGACCGATGGTTCAGCGAAGATCTGGCTAATTCAAGATATATCTGGCTGCCGGTGACATTTGACCAGGAAGGCAATGCTTCCATATCGTATATCGGTGAATGGAAGCTTCCGTAATAATAATCGTAGAAAGAGGTTATATATGAGAACTGCAAGCTGCTTATATAAAGCAATAGGTATTGCCCTGGCAACTGTGATTGGATTATCCTCCCTTCATTCAGTGGCTGTAAAAGCAGATACGGCGGACGCTGTAAATTCCCGATCGGTGCAGTCCGTATCGGCTGTCTCCGGTCTTGAAGAGGATCTGCTGTCCATGATACACGATACCATATCCTATGAGGAATATCTGGAAGCTCATCCGGCCTCCGCTCATCCTGCGAAGGAAATTGCCGTGGAAGGCGGCAGCTTTACGGAAGCAAGTGAAGGCTTTGAATATGCGGAGAATTATGAAGGACTTGCGGGAAGTGCGGTGCTGACCAAAGAGGAGGGCGAGGTATCCTGGCAGGTAGACGTTCCTGAAGCAGGCTTTTACAATATTAAGGTTGTATATTATCCTGCCAAGGGTAAGAACAATGTTATTGAGAGAGAAATATACATCAACGGTGAGATTCCCTTCAGGGGGGCCCAGTATCTGGAATTCTCCAGAAGGTGGGCGGATTCCGGAACCATAGAACAAGATTCCAGAGATAATGATGTCCGTCCGAAGCTTTACGAGGCTCCGGTGTGGATGGAAACATTCTTAGGTGACAGTGACGGGTATTATACGGAAGCATATGACTTTTATTTTAACCAGGGAATAAACACCATAACCCTGTCTTCTACCAAAGAGCCCATGGCTGTCGGTCAGCTGATATTGACCCAGGAGGAAGTACTTCCCTCCTATGAGGAATACATAGCAGGTCATACCGGGAGTGAGGTGGAGCTTACGGAACCGATCAAGGTGCAGGGAGAAGAAGCTGTCTATAAGTCGGATTCCACACTGTATCCCATTCCTGACCGTACATCGCCCCTGACGGAACCCTACAGCGCCTCCAAGACAAGACTCAATGTCATCGGCGGCAACAACTGGAGAGTGGTAGGTCAGAGCATCACCTGGGAGGTGGAGGTTCCTGAGGACGGCCTGTATGAGATTGACGTCAAATACCGCCAGAATATAAAGGCCGGAGTGACCGTGGTCCGTTCCTTACTGATTGACGGCAGAACGCCTTTTAAGGAGGCGGAGGAATTACGTTTTTATTATAAGAATGATTGGCAGATCGGTCCGCTTGGTGATGAAGAGCAGCCCTTCAGGTTCTATCTGGAGAAGGGAAAGCACACACTTACTCTTGAAGCGGCACTGGGTAAGGAGATGTCTGAGATATTGAATCTGACCAGTGAGAGCATCTCGGAATTGAACCGTGCTCACCGTCAGCTGCTGATGGTGATCGGAAGCTCTCCGGATACCCTGCGGGATTACCAGCTTGAGACTAAGACACCGGAGGCGCTCGCTGTTATCAAAGAGCAATACGGTGTTATGGAAGAACTCTCAAAGCGTGTTGACAGCTATGCCAAGGATTCCAAGGGAACTGAGACGACTGCCATCGATAATCTGCTTCACCGGCTCAAGGTAATGTATGAGAAGCCGGAGACGATTCCGAAGCAATGGGCCGCATTCAAGGACAATATCGTAGCGCTGGGCTCCTTCGAGCTTACTATGAGAGAGCAGCCCTTAGAGATTGATTATCTGCTGGTGAATACGCCCGGAGCGAAGCTTCCCAAAGCAAAGGCGGGATTCTTCGCGCAGCTGCTCCATGAGATCAAAGCTTTCTTTGCAAGCTTCTTCGAGGACTATGACAGCATTGGCGAGGTATACGAGGGAGAAGCCATCGACGTGTGGATTCTGGCGGATGCGGCAAATGTCACCAGTATGTCCGGCAGCGGACGGGATCAGGCAACCGTTATCAAGAATCTGGTGGATAATTACTTCGTTCCGGAGCAGAAGATACCGGTTAACGTTAAGCTGGTGAATAAGGATGTGCTCCTGTCGGCGACCCTGGCCGGAAGAGGTCCCGATGTCGCTTTGAATGTAGCCGGCAGGGAACCGGTGAACTATGCCTTGCGCAATGCGGTTACGGATCTGACCCGGTTCGAGGATTTTGAAGAGGTGGAAGACTGGTTTTTAAATGATGCCTTCACCCAGCTGACCTTCCAGGATGGGATATACGGCCTGCCTCAGACCATGTCCTTTCATGTTATGTTCTACCGGGCGGATATTTTAAAAGATCTGGGATTAAAGCTGCCTGCGACCTGGGAGGAGTTCTACGAGTGCCTGGCGGTGATACAGAAAAACAACATGAATGTGGGTATTGTTCCCGACTGGACTACCTATGCCATGTTCCTGTATCAGCATGGCGGAGAATATTATAAGGACGGCGGTCTGGCGAGCGGTCTGGATACGGAAGCGGCGGTTACGGCATTCCAGCAGTGGACCGGCAACTATGTGAATTATGATCTTCCGGTAACCTTTGACTTTGCCAACCGTTTCCGAACCGGGGAGATGCCCCTGGCCATAGGTGATTACACCAATTATAATTACCTGTCCGTATTTGCGCCTGAGATCAAGGGTCTGTGGGGCTTTACGGAGGTGCCGGGTTATGTGGACAGCCAGGGCAATAAGGACCACAGTGTATCCGCCTGGGAAACTGCGTCGGTAATTATGGCTACCTCTGACCGGCAGGAGGAGGCATGGAAGTTCTTAAAATGGTGGATGAGCAACCAGACCCAGACGGATTACGGCAATGAGATAGAGAATGTCTTAGGTGTTGCAGGACGTGTGGCAACGGCTAACGTAACAGCCCTTAAGAATCTTCCCTGGTCCAATACCGACTACCGTCAGCTGGTGAAGCAGCTGGACTGGGTGAAGGCTTTACCCGAGGTTCCCGGAGGTTACTTCACGGAACGTCATATTAAGAATGCCTTTTACACCGTATACAGCAGCAAGGAAGATCCCAGAGAGACACTGCAGGATTATGTGAAGACCATTAATAATGAGATCGAGAATAAACGCAAGGAATTCGGCCTTGATACGAAATAAGGAGGGAGAGAGAAGAATGAAGAAAGAAGCTGCGGCAACCAATGATAATCAGAAGTTTTTCCCCCTCCTGAAGGGATATATCCGGTTACAGAACAAGTATCTGTGGGCTTCCGTGAAGAAACACAAGGTATCCTATCTCTTCATAGCACCCTTTTGTATCTTGTTTTTGGTATTTTACCTGATACCGGTGATTGTCTCCATAGGACTGAGCTTTACCTATTATAACATACTGGAGAAGCCCAGCTTTATCGGGTGGCAGAACTATATCAATCTTTTCTTTGCGGATGAGGTATTCCTGACGGCGGTAAAGAACACATTTTTATTTGCGGTTATTACCGGGCCCATCGGATATTTTATGGCTTTGTTCATCGCATGGATGATAAACGATCTGAAGCCCAGGGCACGTGCCTTCCTTACCCTTATTTTTTATGCGCCCACCATATCGGGGCAGGCTTTTATCGTATGGAAATACATATTCTCCAGCGACAGCTATGGTCTTGCCAACGGATGGCTGATGAAATACAGCGTGACCTATAAGGCGATTCTGTGGTTTGAAGACGGGAAATATATCATGCCGATCCTGATCGTGGTGGTACTCTGGATGAGTATGGGAACGGGCTTCCTATCCTTTATTGCCGGCCTTCAGAATGTGGACCGCTCCCTGTATGAAGCCGGTTATGTGGACGGGATCAGGAACCGTTTTCAGGAGCTGTGGTTCATTACCCTTCCCTCCATGAAGGAGCAGCTGATGTTCGGTGCGGTTATGACCATCACGGCCTCCTTTGCAATCCATGACCAGCTGGCAGCCCTTGCAGGCTTCCCAAGTGTCAATTATGCGGCTCATACCGTGGTTTCCCACCTGGTAGATTACGGTACCATCCGGTTTGAGATGGGATATGCCTCCGCTATCGCGACCCTTCTCTTTCTGGTAATGATCCTATGCAATAAAGCGGTACAGTTTTTATTAAGAAAGGTAGGATCCTGATATTATGGCATTGTTACGGCATAAAAAGAGAAAGAAACCGAATCATTCCAGAGGCGGGGACCTGGCCAATATGATCATATTATTGCTGATGGGCTCCTTTATGGCGCTCCCCCTGGTATTAGCCATCAGCAATTCATTAAAGCCCCTGGAAGAACTGTTTGTATTCCCGCCCCGATTTTTTGTAAGAAATCCGACTTTGGATAATTTCCATGATGTATTTGTACTGATGGGAGGGTCCTGGGTTCCGTTTTCCAGATACATATTTAATACGGTATTCATCACCGTAGCGGGTACCGTCGGACATCTGCTGATTGCCAGCCTCTGCGCTTTTGCCCTGGCGAAGCATAATTTTCCCGGTAGAAAGGCCGTCTTCGCTGTCATCATAGTAGCCCTTATGTTCTCGGCCCAGGTAACGGCGATCCCCAATTATCTGATTATGTCGGGGATCGGCTGGCTGGATAACTATCTTGCCCTGATCGTACCGGCTATTGCAAAACCTCTGGGACTCTTTCTGATGAAGCAGTTCATGGAGCAGATACCGGACTCCTTATTAGAGGCGGGCCGTATCGACGGTGCCAGTGAATTCGCGGTATTTTTAAGGATAGGAATGCCGCAGGTAAAGCCTGCATGGCTGACCCTCATTATATTCTGCTTCCAGGATCTGTGGAATCTGCAGGGAGCAACCTATATCTACAGTGAAGAGCTTAAGACCCTGCCCTATGCCTTATCACAGATCTCTGCGGCGGGTATCTCCAGGGCAGGTGCCACGGCGGCCGTAGCGGTAATTATGATGATCGTTCCGATCACCATCTTCATCATCAGCCAGAGTAATATCATTGAGACCATGGCGTCCTCAGGCATTAAGGAATAGGAAGGAGTGGAAGAGATGTCATATAAATTAAAGAGGGTTAAGATAATCCGATCCGCTCTTGTGATATTGCTTGCAGGAATTGTACTGACCGGTTGGAATTCGGGTACTGCCTATGCGGATGTTCCTTATGAGAGCTATAACTATAATTTCTGGGGTGATGACGTACAGCAGCCCCACTCCTACCTGTACAGCAGGACACTGGAAGCCGGGGACTTTAAGACCTCCCTCAGCTATCCCCAGGATATGTTCTATTATAATCAGGAGCTGTATATTGCGGATACGAACAACTCAAGGATCCTAAAGCTGTCCCAGGAGGGCGAGGTCCTTATGGAGCTTACCTATGGGTCGGGGGAAGAGGATAAATTGAATAAGCCCCAGGGTGTATTCGTCACCGGGGAAGGCCATATCTACGTAGCGGATACGGACAACTCAAGAATTGTGGAATATGCCGCAGACGGCAGTTATCTGCGTCAGATCGGCAGGCCGGTCACGGATCTGATCGCAGCGGCTCAGGAATATAAACCCACCAAGGTGGTTGTGGACCACACCGGAAGGATCTATGCCATAGCCTACGGTATTAACATGGGTCTGGTGGAATTTAATTATAAAGGTGAGTTCCAGGGCTTCATGGGAGCAGCCAAGGTGAGTATCGGCACCTTTGAATATATATGGAAGAATTACTTTTCTACCAAGGAACAGAGAGCCAGAATGCAGACCTTTGTTCCTACGGAATACAGCAGTATCTTCGTGGATCGGGAGAACTTCATCTATGCTACCATCAGCAATCTGTCCCCGGATGCCTACATGGAAGGTGCGGATGCCATCCGCAGGCTGAATCCTACGGGTAAGGACATCCTGCGAAGACTGGGAAACTGGCCGATTATCGGTGATCTGTATTCCACGGCGGATTCGGACTGGTCCGTATTTACCGATGCGTATGCTACGGATTACGGGTGCTATTTTATCCTGGACAGTGCCGGAGGTAAAATATTCGCCTACGATTATGACGGCAATAACCTGTTCTGCTTCGGCGATGCCGGAAGCAGGGAGGGTACCCTGCAGAATCCTGTGGCTTTTACACTGAGTGATAACCAGGAGAAAATCTTTGTACTGGATTCCATACGGGGAAGCATCCTGGTATATGATATAACCGAATACGGCGCACACCTTTTGAATGCCATGAGAACCAATTATGTGGGGGACTCTGACACCGCCAATAAGGAATGGCAGGAGGTGCTGAAGGCCAATGCCAATAGTGAGCTTGCATACATAGGCCTTGGCAAGACCTATTTAAAGAACGGTGATTATAAGAAAGCCATGGAATATTTTAAGCTGGGCAACAGCAGAAAATATTATACCAAAGCCTTCTATTATTACCGTAAGGACCTGATGGAGAACAGCTTTGGGGGAATCATGGCCGGTGTCATCGGGATAGCCGCGGTCCTGCTGATATTCCTGTGGGTGAAGAGAATAAGAAGATGGGTAGGTGAAGTACGATGTACCATGTCAAAGCATTAAGATATGTATTTCATGTGATTGTCCGTCCCTTCGACGGCTTCTGGGATCTGAAGAGAGAGCACAGGGGAAGTCTGCCTGCGGCCTGGGTGTTCGTGATACTTACCATTCTCACACTTACGGTGGAGAAGCAGAATACCGGCTTCTTATTCAACTACAACCGTCTGAATGATGTCAATGTAGTGGTCGATATCATAACGGTCCTTCTGCTCTATGTTCTGTGGTGTGTGGCCAATTGGTGCCTTACCTCACTGATGGACGGAGAGGGAAAGCTGAGGGATATTATGACTGCTACCGGATATGCATTATTTCCGATTGCTCTTATACGGCTTCCGCTGGTATTGTTCAGCCATATGATCACCGCCGGTGAAGGCAGCTTCTACTATGTGTTCGGAACCGTCAGCTATCTGTGGGCAGGGCTGCTGATCCTGCTTGGGACTATGGTGACACACCAGTATACCTTAAGAAAGACCATACTTACCTGTATCTTAACCCTTGTGGGCATGGGAATCATAATGTTCATCGGACTCCTGTTCTTCAGTGTGTTCCAGCAGATGATATCCTTTGCGGAGACAATATATAAAGAAGTCAGATTCCGGTAGGGAGAAATGTATCAGCAATATGGAGGATTAACATGATTAGTAAAAGATTTCGTAAATTCATATGCTTCGCACTGACGCTGGTCCTTCTGCCTTTCCTGACTGTCTTTAAGCTTCATGCAGAGACCGGCAGCAGTACGGTACAGACTAATGTGAGCGGCAGTGCATCCCAGGCCGGGTCTTCCGGGGATGAAACGGCAGCTGTAACAAGGAACCCGGATGCGGCAGCGGTTCAGGCAGAACTGGAAGGCTTCCTGGGGGAAATGCGGCTGATTGCGGAGAATGCTTCCCTGGAGCTGTATTTTGATGAGCTGGAGACGGATGTTGCCGTTAAGGTAAAGGCTACCGGGGATATCTGGTTCTCCAATCCGCCGAAGGCCTCAGAGGATGCGGGAGCCTCGGCTTTCTATCAGAGGCAGATGAAATCCCAGTTCTCCATCCGGTATTTTAATGAGAACGTACAGTCCAGTGAGATGGATAATTATAATGATGCTATTATGGAAGGCCAGTTTGAAGTCGCCGGGCTGGATAACGGAATCACCGTAACCTACACTCTGGGGGAATTGGCTTCCAAGCTGGTATTACCGGAGGTGATCAGTGAAGAACGCATGCTTTCATTCACCGGAAGGATGGAAGAGAAGGCAGCGAAGAAGGTGCTGCGGTACTTTACCCTGCTTAGCCTTAAGACCATGACCCAGGCGGAGAAGGATACCTATCTGGGAACCTATCCGGGCTTAGAGCTCCACAATATCTACATCCTGAAAGCCGGTACCAAGGATTATGTAAAGGAAGAGCTTATGGGTTACTTTGTAGAAGCCGGTTATACGGTTGAGGACAAGGAGAACGACATAGCCGAGAACGGTGCGGCAGAGGGAAAAGCCAAACCCTGGTTTAAAATTCCTCTGACCTATACGCTGGATCAGGACAGCTTGCTGGTTTCCATTGATCCGGGTGCGATCGAGTATAACAGCGAAGCCGGGTTTTATCTGGTGGATATCGATATGCTGGAATACTTCGGGGCCGCAGGCACCGAAGAGGAAGGTTATATCTTCGTTCCGGACGGAAGCGGCGGGCTGATTAACTTAAATAACGGTAAGGTGAATGCGCCTGTCTACAGTGCCCTGGTATATGGCGAAGACAGAACGCTGACCTTTATGAAGGAATGGAAATCCGAGGTAGATGAGAAGCTTACGGTTAAGATGCCCGTGTTTGGTTTAAAGACCGGGGATAAAGCCTGGTTTGCCATAATCGAAGAAGGAGACGGCTATGCGGACATCTCGGCCCAGGTCTCCGGAATAACAAGTTCCTATAACAATGTATACCCGGGCTTTACCTATCTGCAGTACGGCTCCATCTCTTTGGATGAGATTGTAGGCTCGAACAGCTTCCAGATGTACTCCAGTCCGGAATTTGAAGGTGTCTACAAGATACGGTACGGTTTCCTGCACGGCGAGGAAGCGGAGTATTCCGGTATGGCTGCCTATTATCGCGATTACCTGATCGGTCAGGGTGTACTAACGAAAACGGATATGAAAGAAGATGCGGCATTCTTCGTGGAATTCATCGGTGCTATAGAAAGGTATAAGTCCTTCCTGGGAATCAAGTACCTGGCAACCGAGCCCTTAACCACCTATTCACAGGCTTTAGAGATAACCGGGCTTTTAAAGCAGAAGGATATCGACAACATTATCGTAAAATATTCCGGCTGGGCGAAGGGCGGCTTAAAAGGGAATGCCGTAACCAATACTAAGCCGTCTTCCAAGCTTAACAAACATGGGGTATCCATGAAGGAATATTTTGAGGCTATGGAAGAGCAGGGCATACCGGTTTATATGGATGCAGACTTCCAGTATGTATATAAGGATAAATTATTCGACGGTTATAACCGGCTTGGGTTTGCACCAAGATATTTTGACAATACCGTGGTTCAGTCGGGAGAGTATCATATATCCACCGGTTCCCTGAGCGGTACGTTCATCCAGATGATAAGCCCCTATTATATCGGACCGGTCACGGAGAAGTTCATCTCCGGGACAAAGAAATATTCCCTGCCGGGAATCAGTCTGGGCAATACCAGCTATAATCTGTATTCTGATTTATACAAGTCAAGATATACGGACCGCCAGATGGCGATCGGCTATTATGAAGCTGCACTACAGACCCTGGCAGATACCTATGAACACGGTTTACTGGGTGATAATGCCAATGCATACACTCTGGGATATGTGAACAGTATGCTGAATGTCCCCATGGACAACAACCATTACCGGATGATCGATGAAGCGGTCCCCTTCTATGAGATGGTAATCCGCGGATATATGAATTTTGCGGGTGCTCCCCTGAATAATTCCGATGATTATACAACGACACTGCTAAAGAGCGTGGAAAGCGGAGCGGATATCTATTTTCAGTGGATCTACGAGGACAACACGAAGATTGTGGATACGGAATATGATTATCTCTATTCCGTCAACTATAAAACCTGGCTTGACAAAGCCGTCACTGACTATCACAGAGTGAACGAGGCATATGAGGGGCTACAGGGGCAGACCATTACAAAGCATGTGAAGCTTGGGCCCGGAGTATACAAGACCATATATGAAAAGGGCTGCGAAATTGCAGTTAACTATAATAAGGAACCCGTGTCCGTGGACGGCATTACCGTGGCAGCACAGAATTTTGCGGTAATAAAAGGCGGTGAATAATGTGAAGCATAAAAAGCATTATTTTTACGGCGGATGCGGTTGGCTGCTCAAATTCGCAGGGTATTGGAAAAATGGAGGTTTTATATGATGTACTTAAAAAGACACAATGGAAAACACAGACTGACCTTAAGAGGGAAAGAAGCGTTGGCAGGTTTTCTCTTCCTCATTCCTTTTCTGACCGGACTTCTGGGGATATTCCTTCCCATGGTGATCCAATCCGTCAGGTTCAGCTTCAGTAATCTTGAGGTGACCTCCAGGGGCCTTGTTCTGAATACTGCAGCCAAGAACGGGCTGGAGCATTATATCAGGGCTTTGACCATCGATCCTGAATATAACCTGATGCTGTTGAATGCCATGGTTCAGATGATTACCAGCGTACCGCTCATAATCATCTTCAGCTTCTTCGCAGCCAATCTGCTGAATCAGAAATTCAAGGGAAGGACATTTGCACGAAGTATCTTTTTCTTCCCCGTATTGCTGTCCTCCGGGGCGATCTTAAGCCTGGAGACCTCCGATTTATTGTTGAATTCAGCGAATGCAGTCCAGAGCGGCGGGGATGATATCGCTTCCTTCTTCAATGTGGCGATTTTATTGATTGAGTACACGAATCTGCCTATCAATATAGTGGTATTTTTATCCGATGCGGTAAGCGGCGTGTACAACATCATCATAGCCTCCGGTGTGCAGATTCTGATATTCCTGGCAGGACTGCAGTCCATAGCGCCCTCTTTATACGAAGCATCGGATATCGAAGGGGCTACTGCCTGGGAGAGCTTCTGGAAGATCACATTTCCCATGATAAGCCCGCTGATTCTTGTAAACAGCGTGTATACCATCATAGATTCCTTTACCAGCGCGACCAATGAGATGATGACTGAGATTCAGACTACCATATTCACAGATATCAAATACGGCTTCGGTTCGGCCATGGCCTGGGTTTATTTTATATGCATCGCAGTGGTTCTGCTGATTACAGGGTCGATCATATCCAGGAGGGTATTCTATTATGATGAGAGGTAAATGGGAATATGTAAACGTATTCACATGACGTACGGACCACTGTCCAAATTTGCAGATAGGAGGATTTATGGAGCAAGCGATTGCATTAAAAAAACCGCCGGGTAAAAGCGGTCATTTGAAGAAACGGCACCACAGGATCACCAGGGCCAGGATCGGTGCTTTCCTCTGGAGTATTATCCGGGGTGTGATTGTTATGGGTATCTGCTTCATCATATTAAAGCCGGTATTTATTAAGGTAAGCATATCAGTAATGGCGGAGCAGGACCTGTATGACTCTTCAATTCGTTATGTGGCGAAGCATTTTACGCTGGATAACTATAAGATAGCATTCAACAGCATGAATTATATCAGTACCGCCGTTAAGACGGTAGGTTTAGCCGGGGGAGTAGCTTTATTGCAGCTGCTGGCGTGCCTGTTAACGGCATATGGGTTTGCCAGATTCCGTTTTCCCGGCAAGAAGCTGCTTTTTGCGTTTGTGATCATTATGATGATAGTTCCGCCCCAGGTGATCATGCTTCCGTTGTTTTTAAATTTCCGTTTTTTTGATGTATTGGGATTGATAACGGCCTTTACCGGAAAACCGGCGAATCTGATCGATACCTTCTGGCCCTTCTTTATCCAGGCGATCACCTGTACGGGGTTTAAGAACGGACTATATATCTATATGCTGAGGCAGTTTTTTAAAGGAATGCCGAAGGAGCTGGAGGAGGCTGCCTTCGTGGATGGCAGCGGCAAGCTGCGTACCTTTGTTCAGGTCATGCTTCCCAGTGCGGTGCCTATGATGGTTACCGTATTCCTGTTTGGATTTGTATGGCAGTGGACGGACTCCTTCTACTCCTCCCTATACTTGAACAACGTTAAGATAATTCCCAATGCTCTTACCTCCCTGCTGTATAATGTGGCGGTCCAGTATGAGTCCTTCGGCGGGGATATGAATTTTATCAGCCCGGGCTTTTCTTCCATGATTAATAATACGGGCGTTGTACTTACCATTGTTCCGCTGGTGGCTCTGTATGTGGCTTGCCAGAAATCGTTCATTGAAGGGATAGAACGGTCGGGTATTGTGGGGTAATGGGTGAAACCGCATAAAGCGGGACTATATGATGTATTCGAATTGCACGGGTATGGAATCTTCGGTAAGCTGTTACGTAAGCAATGGAATGCAGAGGCAGCTTAATACTGCAGATACGGTACTTTAAGCAGTTATGAATAGAATAAAAAGAGAGGATGAGAAAATATGAAAAAGAGAATTATTGCAATTCTGCTTTCTGCGGTCATGGCTGTGTCCTTCGCCGCATGCGCCGGGAAAGAGGCTGACGACACAACGAACACTCCGGCAACAAGCACACCTGCGGCAACAACACCTACGGACGCACCGGAAGCTACCGCTACACCGGAACCCACCTATGATTTCGGGGGTATCACCTTAAAGATCGGCTGGTATAATGCCAACGGAGCACCGGATCCGGAAGCGGACGCCATGTCGGAGGCATATTATAACCGCATTAAGTTCGTGGAAGAGAACTATAACTGCAAGATCGAATTTGTGGATTGCACCGGCTCCTATTATGACAAGTATGTTACTTCCGTTCTTGCAGGCGAGCCCATCGTAGATATCGCATATATGATGACATATCATGTTCCTTCCCTTGCGGAAGGCGGTATTATCCAGCCGCTTAATAATTATTCTTCCTATAATGTGGATGATTATATCTGGCGTCCCGATGTAACGGAAGCGGGCTATTACGACGGCAGCTACTATGTAACCTTGAGAAAGAACTACGAAGTACGTTACGGTATCTTCTGGAACAAGACGCTTTTTGAAAAATACAATCTTCCGGATCTGTATGATCTTACGGCAAGCGGCGAATGGACCTGGGATAAATTCAAGGAAATCGCTATCGCCGGCAATCAGGATACCGACAATGACGGTACGGTGGATATCTACGGCTTCAATGCAAGAGAGTCCCTGGAGTGGAACTATCTGTATTCCAACGGGACGGATGTTGTAGCCAAGACCGATGCGGGCATGACCATAGATCTTTCCGATACCAAGGTTATACAGTCACTGACCGCACTCCAGGATTTCACCACTACCGTAAACTTCCGCAATGCCATCGACTGGAGTACGGAGGGCTGGGATTCCTTTATCAAGGGCTTCCGGGACGGCCAATACCTGATGTGTCTGGAAGAGTCCTGGATCGCCGGTTCCTACCTGGATGTAGCTGAAGGCGGCATGGTTGACGAATGGGGCTGGGTGCCGTTCCCGAAGGGACCTTCTGCGACGGATTATTCCTGTTACGGTAAGGAATTCGGTGCCTGGGGCATGCTGAACGGTATTGAGAATGCGGAGGAAAAAGCCCAGATCTATAATCTGATCAGTTATTTTGCAGAATCAGAGGATGAGATGAATGAGCTTGTTGACGCTCAGCTGGAGAACTGGGCACGTGACCTGGAATCCTTTGAGAATGCAAAAGCGATTCTGGAGAAAGGCGTAAGCGTGGTTAACCCTATCAACGGCTTCAATGATATTAAGACCGTTATGGGCACCCTGTTCGGTGAGATCACTTCCGGAGCCGCAACTCCCCAGACTGCAATCGAGACCTATCAGTCCCAGATCGATACGGCAATTGCCGATATCGAGACACACGACTATGATGCGGATATGCAGGCTGTTGTGGATAAGGTAAAAGCGGAAGAAGAAGCCGCTGCCGCGACACCGGCGCCGTAAGCACCGGCTTAAGAACATATTGCTTCAATCACTGTGTGAGTAAAACGTATCTGTATGTATTGCATATCAATGCAGGGCATACTCATATGCTTTACTCACACAGTAATATTTATGTGGGAGAAAGGATGATATCCTATGAGCCTGGCCATATGACAGCATTGCTTCGCACCGATGATGAATACGAGGTGATACAAAGGTATAATGCCGGCAGACTTTGCACCGGCGGGGAAGGCCGTGGATCCGCATCACCGGCAGATTGCGCCGATACCGTATACGCCGGTAAGAGCAGGCTGCAGCGTATGAAAATTACTGTTGCATGTGAAAAATATATGGGGTATGATTACTTAAATGCAATATAAGTATGATTTACTTTTTCTACATGATAAACCTGTGAAGGGATTATAAAATGCATAAAAATGATAATAATGGGTCAAAACGTCTTCAAGTAAAACGGAATGTAACAATTTATGATATCGCAAGGGAAGCGGGAGTATCTACCTCCATGGTATCCAGGGTGATATCGGGGAACGGTGTGGTATCGGAAAAAAATCGGATCATGGTCCAGCAGATCGTGGATAAATATAAATTTAAGCCCAATGCCATTGCACGGGGATTGCAAAAAAGCCAGACAGGCCTCATTGGCTTTGTAATTCCGTTTATAGGCAACGAATATTTTTCATCGGTATATTATGAATTTGAAAAGCTGGCTTCAGAAAAGGGCTATATGATCATTCTTTATAACGGCAAGAATGAAGACAAGCTGGAAAGCAGGATTTTACGGGTCCTTGAAGAAGCAAGGGTGGAAGCCGTTATCATCATGGGCGGAAGAGTGGACTGGGTGCATCTTCCGGAAGAATTAAGAGATGAGATCAGTGCCTTGAATGAAATCATACCATGCATCCTTTGCAGCGAGCAGGCGGAGGATTTCGGCTGCATCGGTGTCCATTCGGATGACAGGCTGGGCTGTGAGATGGCGGTCAGATACATTGCGGAAAACGGATATAAGACCATGGGGATTCTGGGCGGAGCCGCTTCTTCCTATCCCTCCTATAATAAGAAAAGATATCTGCTGGAAGAAGCCGAGAAATATCACATAGAGATACGCAGGGAATGGATCATCGGTAACTCCTTCGATGAGGTGGACGGGGCCGAATCCATGAGAAAACTGCTGCAGGTGAAGGAGCTTCCGGAGATTGTATTCTGTATTAATGACCATGTAGCTTTCGGAGCGCAGTGTGAAGCCCAGGATGCCGGATTAAAGGTCCCTCAGGATATTAAGTTTATCGGGGCGGATGGTGTAAGGGCCTCTACCATGGCAAGACCTCCGATCACCACAGTTGCCATTAATTTTAAGCAATATGCCAGAACCCTCTTTGATGCCATGATGGCAGCCCTGGAGGGCAGAGAGTTTCCTACGATAAGCAGGATCCCGCCTACTCTGACAGAGCGCGAAAGCACGAAAAAAATATAAGTTTAATAAAGAGCAATTCATAATCAGATACCTGTACATTGGTTTATTATTCTCCTTAACCAATGTACAGGTATCTTTTTTATCTCTGCTTACTAGTTACGCAAACGATTGCTTAAATATCTGTTGCAAGACCGGAGGTTATACTTTACAATAAATCTAAATCATATATAACATATTACTTTAGTATGTAATAAATTAAAGTATGAATTAAAAGCCGGGGAGAGATGATATAACTTGAATAAGGGTGATAAGAGGAAGTACATATTGATCTTATATATCAA
>JAFADH010000268.1 GCA_023424995.1 Bacillota bacterium
GAATCTGCAATGGCAGCTCGCATAATAAAACAGTATCTATTATGCATAAAAGACGCTTTGAGAAGGTTTTTTACAGATCAAAGCGTTTTTTTGTACACTATTTTTCGGCAAGTCTATTTGCGGCAGACAACAGGGACAGACCTTAGCCTTTTATGACGGATCCATTAATGAATGTCATTCCGGAATATTTTCTCGTTTTTTGCGATATCATCTTCTGCTTATTCCGGTACTTTTCTTCTGGTGGGTTCCGGTTTTGCAATTTAGGAAGAGCTATTTGATATTTTTATAGTAAAATATAGCGATCTGGGTACGGTCCCTTAAGTTCAGTTTTTCAAGAATGGTACTGATGTTGTTTCTGACGGTACCCTCGCTCAGGTACAGATGCTCCGCAATTTCCTTATTGGATAAGCCCTCTGAAATATTCCCGATAATCTCCAGCTCTTTCTCCGTGATGCCGTACTTCGTAATATTTACAGTCTCATTTGCCTTTCCGATCAGCTGAGGAAGCTTTGTAATGATCTCATTTCCATATACATTCTGTCCGGCATGTACTGCCTTTAAGGCCGGTATAATGCTTTCATAATTCTGCTTCAGCATATAACCCTTTGCTCCTATATGCAGTGCTTTAATGATATAGTCGTCATCCAGGAAGGTGGTCAGATAGAGTATCCTGGCATCCGGGAATTCCTTCAGGATATGCTCCCCTGCCTCAAGTCCGCTCATAATCTCCATACGGATATCCATTAACAGCACGTCGGGCTTCCATCTCCGGTATAATGCAATGCCCTCCTGACCATTATTCCCGGTTCCGGCCACAGACAGCTCCGGATCGGTGGACAGGATGATCTGCAGGGATGAACATACCAGTTTATCATCATCAATAAGTAAAACCTTCATTATTAATTCTCCCATGGATTAATTAGTTAATTCCTGCGGCAGCTGCTGCCCTGCCGGTCATAAATATTCTTATATGTCTTCATTGTCCTTCTTCGGTATGGATATGAATATGCGAAAGCCCTGCTCCAGGGATATGCTTATATTCCCGCCGAAGCTTTTGACACGGTCCGTGATATTGCGAAGCCCCATCCCTTCTCCATATTCCTGCTGCTGCAGAGACTTTGCCAGGCTCTTTCCTGCCGGTGCCTCCGTTATGCCGTTATCCTGGATGATCAGCTGGTACATGGCGGGGTGTTCACGAAGTATGATGCTTGCCTTCGTCGCGTTGGAGTGGCGGATGATATTAGATAACCCTTCCCTGGCAATTGCAATCAAGCTGTGCTTTAAGGGCAGGGTAGGCTGTGTTTTGATATCATAATCAAAGGTGACGGAGCAGAAGGTAAAGCCCTTCACCAGATGCTCGATCTGAACATACAGATCGATGGAGTCATCATACATATTGTGGATGCTGCTGCGGATCTGGTCCATCCCCTCAGACAGGGAAGCCTTCAGTGCGGACAGGCCGTCCCTTGTTATCTCTTCCTTTGTTATCGTAAGCAAAGCGCCAACCTGCAGAAGCGTTCTGGACAGGATATGTCCGATGCTGTCATGAAGCTCTTTTGATATACGGCTGCGTTCATTTAAGGTGGCGAGGTTGACCTCGTAATCCTGATTCTTAAGCAGGCTTTGGTTTTTCTCCTCCAACAGCTTGGATATCTGTGCGGAGCTATCCCTGAGCTCATTATATTCTCTGGTCAGGAGCAGCAGCCGGTCGGTCTTATATTTTAAGGAAAAGGATACGACCAGCAGGACTGTCGTTAAGGACATAACCATGGGGGTATAGGCGTCATAGGAATAAATGAATAAAAACGGGACAGCAATTGCAGCCGGCTGATATCTGGTATGCAGGATATCATAAAGAATGAGAGGCAGATAGATAATATAGCCGGGAGTAAAAAAACACAGCAGGCAGAACAGGAGACTTCCTGCCAGGCGGATACGGATCGCATCAAAATAGATAAACAGGCTGCTAAGAACAACGGACAATATGGCAGGGACAATAAAGAAGACAGACTCTGTCTGTAATATATAAAGGGTAAGACATCCTGACATCAATAATAATTTATCTGAAATCTCGTGCATATATACTCCTCGGACTGATAGCCAGCTTGTTTGTATTATTAAGGTAAGTATTGCATGTATGCCATATAATGTCAAGGCATGCATAACATCATGTGCAGGCATAATGTCATGCCGCATTAATTATAAAATGACAATTGTCACCGTAACAACTGACGGATTTCACTGTAAATACGGCTGCGGTTTATATATAGTAATATCAACAGGAATGCAAATACTTATATAGTACCGCAGAAAGCGGCAGAAGGGAGATATTATGGTAGTAAATGTTGAAGGGCTGGTTAAGCGTTATGATAAGCTGATCGCGCTGGACTATCTGGATTTGAAAGTGGAGGAAGGGGAGATATTCGGGCTGCTGGGCCCCAACGGCTCAGGCAAGACGACAGCCATTAACTGTATCCTTTCTCTCTTAAAATATGATAAGGGAACCATACAGATCTTTGGAAAGCCCATGCATCCCAATGCTTACGATATCAAGAAAGACATCGGCATTATTATGCAGAATGTGGCGGTCTTCGATGAATTGACCGTAAATGAGAACATTTCGTATTTCTGCAGCCTGTATGTAAGGGACCGGTCGGAGGTAAAACGGCTGACCAGGGAAGCCATAGAATTCGTATCCCTGGAGGATTATAAGAATTTTTATCCGAAGAAGCTCAGCGGCGGCTTGCTTCGAAGGCTCAATATCGCCTGCGGCATCGTTCACAGGCCGAAGCTGATTATTCTGGATGAGCCGACGGTTGCAGTCGATCCCCAGAGCCGGAATAAAATACTGGAAGGAATCAGGAAGCTGAACCAAGAAGGAGCTACCATCATCTATACCTCACATTATATGGAGGAGGTAGAGCAGATCTGTTCCCGGATAGCCATCATCGACAAAGGCAGGGTTATTGCCCAGGGAACCAGAGAGGAGCTGAAAGCCATGATCTCAATTGGGGAGAAAGTCAGGGTGGAAGCTTATGGGATGGAGGAGCTTCATTGTAAGGAGCTTCGGCATATGCCGGGTGTCTACTCGGTGGATTACCGGGATAATCTCCTGGAGATCAAATCCGGCAGGGGTAAGAACAACCTGGTAGCCATTCTTGAATTTATGACTCAGAGGAATATTGGCTTCGGCCGGGTTATCACGGAGGTTCCCACGTTGAATGACGTGTTCCTGGAGATTACGGGGAAGGAACTGAGAGATTAAGAAAGATAGGGAGGAATAGAGATGATCCGTTTATACATCACAAGATTAAAGTGCATCTACCGCAATAAAGAGGTATTATTCTGGAACTATATGTTTCCGATCATGCTGGCCACCTGCTTCTTTCTGGGGTTTAATAATATCTTCAAAGCTTCATTTTTTGAGACAATACCTATTGCCTATGAGAAGACGGAAGAGAACGACGATTTGGATTCCGTACTAAGCAGCGCCCGGCTTTCCGATGATACGGATATGTTCCGGATTACCTACTGCAGCAGGGAGGAAGCAGGGCTTTTGCTGGAGGAGGGTAAGATTAACGGATATATCATAGGAGGGGATATACCGGAGCTGGTTATTAAGGAAAACGGAATCAACCAGACGGTTTTAAAATCCTTTCTCGACAGCTATCTGCAGGGAAGAACAGCGATCCGTACGATCCTGCAGGAAAATCCGGATGCTGCTTCGGAGGGACTGTTTGATGATATCATGAACTATGACAGCTATGTGGAGAATGTTAGGAACCAGAAAAAGCCGGATAGTTTACTGATTTATTTTTACGCCTTGCTGGCATATACCTGTGTCTATGCGGCAAGCAGCGGTCTGGATGAGGTAATCAATATCCAGGCAGATTTATCAAGCAGGGGTGCGAGGCTGAATGCATCCCCCATCAGCAAGCTGAAGCTCTTTCTCTGCAATCTTGCTGCCGCCTATACCTCCCAGCTGGTGAGCATCTTGCTGCTGTTCTTATATATGTTCTATGTAATTAAGGTTGGTTTTGGTGATAACCTGCTGTATCTGCTGCTGATCTGCATAATCGGATCACTGACAGGGCTGGTGATGGGTGCCTGCATCGGGGTATGGGTCAGGAAAAAGCCGGAGGTCCAGGAGGCTATAGTCACTGCCGTTGTGCTGGGCGGAAGCTTCCTGTCCGGAATGATGATCGCCGATATGAAGTACCTGGTTGCCCAGAAGCTGCCCATCCTCAGCTACATCAATCCGGTCAATCTGGTCTCGGATGCCATGTACAGCCTTTACTACTTTGATACCTATAACCGGTTCTATCTGAATGCTGCCATATTGTGTGTCATGACCGTAGTACTTTGCATCGCATCCTATGTGGGATTAAGGAGGAAAACCTATGCAAGTCTTTAAGACCTATTTTAAGCTGCTGAAGAAGAACTGGGTTCCCATACTGATCTATACCGTACTGTTTTTATCCGTAACCATACTGATATCGGGTAACAATATAGAGAATACGAGATTTGAAGCCAGTAAGGTGAGAACCATGATAGTGAATGAGGACGGAGAATCAGAATTCGTTAAAAACTTTCTTGAATATCTGGAAGGATATGCGGAATTTGTAGAGACCAAGGAAAGTGAGGAAGCCAGACGGGATTCCCTGTTCTACCGGGAGACCAAGTATATTCTTACCATACCCCGGGGCTTTACCGAAGACTTCCTTAAGAATGGGGATGTCAGATTAGTCAAGGAGGCGGTTCCGGATTCCGCGGAAGCCCTGTCAATCGATAATGCAGTCAATAATTACCTGAATATGGCAAGACGGTATCTGGATTATATTCCGGATGTCAGCATGGCGAGCTTGAATGCCTATGTTGTCGGCAATCTGAAGGAAGAAGCCGTCGTATCCATTAATATGAAGGAGGAAGATGCGGTTGCCAACTCCAATAACTTTAATATGAACTACTATAACTATCTCGGATATATTATGATTGCCACCTTTATTACCGGAGTAAGTCTGGTCATGCTCTCCTTCCATGGCCTGGATATCAGAAGAAGGCATTCCGCCTCTCCACTTTCCAACCGTAATATGAACCTGCAGCTGATCCTGGCGAACCTGATCTATGTATTTGGATTCCTGCTGCTCTTCATCATTACGGGCTATATACTCAACAAGGAACACATCATCAACGGGAATACCTGGATGACCTGGCTGAACGCCGCAGCATTCACCGTAACGGCACTCAGCATCAGCTATCTGGTAGGAATCGCGGTTAAAAACAGGAGGGCGGTAAGTGCCATAGCAACCGGGCTGTCCCTGTGCCTTGCCTTTCTGAGCGGCATCTTTGTTCCGCAGCAGTTTTTAGGCGCAACGGTTTTAAAATTCGCAAGCTTTACTCCCACCTACTGGTATGTGAAGGCGAACAGTTCCATCAGCACCCTGTCCTCATTTTCCTGGACTGATTTATCGGGAGTGATTGGATATATTGCTATCCAGATAGGATTCGCAGCGGCGATATTCTCCATAGCTTTGGTGGTAAGTAAGAGGAAAAGACAGCAAACCGTATAGATACCGGCAGGCTGAAGATGAATCAGACACCGCTTCAAGAATGTTGAAAAATGTCACATTATGTAACAATGCTTCATACAATGTTAACATAATGACCGAGTATGAGGTGAATTCTGATGTATGATTTTTATAAGCCGGATGACTGGCCTGAAAATGAGGAAGAACAGCCTGACATCGAAGATAAAAAACCGGAGAATGGGATTGAGATCAAGCATGATAAGGGCGGCTTAGCGATATATATCACCATATATAATACCAATAATAATGCAAATGAGGACAGTGAAGCCGGCCTGCGGCAGATCGCCAGGGAGAGCGGCCAGATCTCCGGTGAGAGAGGGCAGAATGCCAGCCAGGGCGGTCAGATCGCCGGGAAATGCGGTCAGAACGCAAATCAGGACGGAGAAGTGGAATTGGCCCTATGCGGCAGTAATACCGGTGAAGCAGCCGGCAGCGCCTCTCCACTGGATGAAGTGCTGGACGAAGATAATTACTAATAACAGTTTTGCCTGACCGGCTGTCAGAAGAGTTAACGGATATTAAGGAAAAGATGATACAAGGGATTTATAATGTTTAAACAGGAATTATATGGCGGGGATACAATAATCAGACTGATTGATTAAGTGAATCAGTCTGATTTTTTTGATACTGTATTCTGCATATAACGGTATGGCTAAATTATAGTTGATGCATTCGAATTCTTATATCCTGCATGCAAATCCTCATATCCTGCCGTAACGGAGGAACAGGTAAGCTTAAGCCGACAGAGGGATCCATACCCGGTAACCGGCCCCGGGACCCGTCAATGGAGTCTGCGAAGAAGTAATAATGCCGGTTCGTCAGCATATAGTTAACGAGGGAGGAGAAGTTATATGATAGCAGTATACATTCCTTATTATAACAGTAGCTTCGGGACAATCGTGACATTGGCCGTGCTGACACCGGCCATGGTGCTGCCATTCTCCGGATATCGTCTGATTTGCAGGCTTTACCTGGGCTTTCTGCAGTTCATCCGCAGCAGGAAGCCGATCTATATCTTTACGGAATTGAATGAAAGAGCCCTGCTGCTTGCCAATGATATTAAGAGCCGTGCGCAGCGCTGTATTATTATATTCTGCATTAACGGAAAACAGGGCGGGATTAAGGAAAAGGAGCTGGAAAAGAAGGCGGGTGAGCAGAGCTATATCCTGCTTCCGGACTATGACTGTGAAGATGTATACCGGCTGTGCCGGCATTTCCACAGAAACCGGCTATATCTGTTTGCCATCCGGGAAGCGGATCATGAGAATGCCGGATATATTCACAGGCTGTCGGGAGTGTTCGGTTCCGCAAAGAAAGCAATACCCATCAGTGTCTACAGCTTCCTGACGGATAAGCTGTATGAAGAGATCTATAGCCGGGGCCGCTTCTCAAGCCTGGAGCTTCACGTAGTCGAGGAGAGTGATCTGGCTTCCCGCCAGTTATTCGGACGGTTCAGCCTGTACAGCTGTGTACGGGAGGACAATACCCTGAATGTATGTGTGATCGGATATTCCAAGGTGGCCGAGGAACTGTACCGCAATATCGCATATCTGGGACAGGGTTATGAGATCAGGCTAAGGATCATCATGGTGGAGGAAGGGATTCAGGATAAGACGGCCCCCTTCTTCAACCGTAATCCCGAGCTGTTAAAATGCATCGAGGTGGAGTATATCGACCGGAAGCCGGATACGGCAGCTTACTTTGAATATATGAAAAAGCAGCTTCCGGCTATGGATTGCGTTATTGCTGTCAGTGGAAATCCTGTGAATACTATTGCGGAGATCAGCAGAATAAAGCGGCAGGCCGGCTGTAATACGACTCTGTGCGTATATATGGGGGAAGCCGCAAGCAGCAGCCTGTTGTTCGGGACGAAGCTGTTAAGCGATGTCATTCCCTTCGGGAGGAAAAAGGATATCTATACCGAGAGCATTATTATCAACGAGGCTCTGGACCAGCTTGCCAAAGGGTTCCATAATTATTATGCGCAGCTGTGCCATGATCCCCGGTCCTGGGAGCAGATCAGTCTCCCGGAGAAACAGTCCAGCAGGGCTCTGGCCCTTCATGTGCAATCCAAGCTGTATACCCTGGGATTGCGATACTGCCTGGGGTGCCAGGTACAGCTGTTCGAGGACCGGATCAGGGAGGAAGGTGTCCTGGAGAAGCTTGCTATCGGTGAGCATTTAAGGTGGAATGCTTATTTCTTCTCCCATGGCTGGAGAACCATGGAGCTGTCGAAAGCGGAGGATAAGAATAAGGACGAAGCCATGCGCTTCCATTGCTGTATGGTAGACTGGGATGATCTGGACCAGGTAAGTGAAAGATTTCATAAGGACTATAAGGAGATGGACCGCCATCTGGTCAGGAACATCGGAAATGTGTTGAAATCCGTGGGATATGGAGTAGAGGAGATCGATAAATAGTTAAAAAAATTTTATGAATGCAAGAAAAAGATAAAAAATTGTAAGATAGGTATAAAGATCTATTTTTTCTTGACTTTACCAAATTATGAACGTATTATTTTTGCTATAATATTTTTTTTAACAGGGGAATATTCTCGGGGACGTGACCGTGAGTATAGACTATTTCATAATAAGAAAAGGAGAGAAAGTGTCATGAAAAGAATAGGTGCGCATATGTGGAAATCAGCACTTGCCAGGTTTTTGGCCGCAGTTATGATATTATCAACTGCCTTGTTACCGTCTAATGTGACGATTGCGGCAGCAGCCCCGGCGCTGACCCAGTCTTCAAGGAATATTCTTGAAGGGAAGACGTATGATCTGAATGTAAAGAATAAGATCGCTAAGTCTTCTTATTCCTGGACCTCCAGCAATAAGAAGGTTGCAACCGTTGACAAGTGGGGTATTGTCAAGGGCATAAAGAAGGGCAGCGCAGTCATTACCTGTACGATCAAGGCGGGTAACAAGACATATAAGCTGACGAGTAACATAACTGTTATTAAGCCTGCTCTGGCATTTAAGATTAAGAACAAGGCAACCGTATTGAATCTTGGTCAGGTGTATGATCTGAACAGGACCCTGGCTCCATCCACCTCCAACGATAAAACTACCTGGACAACCAGTGACAAGACGGTCGCTAATCCGGATAAGCTGGGTAAGTTCACTGCCCTGAAGGAAGGAACAGTGACCATCACAGGCAAGACGCTCAGCGGCAAGAGTGATTCGGTAACCATCAAGGTAATTGATAAGGAAGGTATCGTAACGACGCAGGAAGAGCTCGATGCATTACTTGGCACTGGTGTCGGATTAATTACCATTAAGACCGATGAGGAAGTTGATTTAAAGATCGGCGGCGGCAAGTACAATACAACAAAGCTTGTTGTGGATGCACCTAAAGCCGACGTTGTTAATAATGGCCAGTTTAAATCCATCGAGATTAAGCAGATCGCAGCGAACAGCTGGTATGAGAATGCGGTGGGCAACCTGCTGAGCATCCTTGCCAAGGATGCAAGAGTGGTTGTGGGAGCCAATGCCAAGGTTAAGATCGAAGTAACTGCAGAAGGCGCCAAATTAGTAATTGTTAATAATGGTGTTGTGGAAGAGATCGTGGTTGATAAGCCTGCGGATATCAATATCTCAGGAAAATCAACCGAGGAGATTCCGTTAGTTGTTAATGTTTCCAATGTGTCCATTACCACAAGTGTACCTTTGAATTTAACCGTCAATGCGAAGATCGACCTTACCCTCTTAAAGGGTGCCGAGAATACCAAGATAAAGGCGGCAAATAAGAATGTGATTCCCACCATTCACGGTGATATTAAGGTTACGATTACCGTAGGTGATGAAGAAGAAGTAGATGTTGAGCCTACTCCCCTGCCTGTAACTCCGGGCGGCGGTGGCGGTAATGGCGGCGGTTCCAACCCGACTCCGACTCCTACCCCTTACAGCAAGACCTTTACCTTACCATATGATATCGCCGATCTGGATGCTGTTACAGTAACCTATCAAGGTCAGGCCTTCACAGTGGGAAGTGCTTTACTTGATACATTGGCTAATTTCTTAAACAGCCAGGCTGCATCACTGGAGTTATGGAGAACTACAACTGATTTCCCTCCTACCTCCTTTGGCGGTCAGACCGTTACAGTTACGGGAGCAGTCGGATATACCAAGACAGTAAGCTTTGCCGGCGGACAGCTGGACGGAAGATCCTATAGAGTGACAGTGGGCACTAACGGTATTGTTACCGTTACCAGCTTACAAACCAATGCAACCTTTACAGTAAGTAAGGGCGGTAATAATAGAAGCTTAACAATCACAGGTGATCAGGCAAGAATAGATGATTTATCTTTCACGGCACAGAAGGATGGAACCTTTTATCTGGATCAGGCTTATACTAACCTTGCTTCAATAAATGTTACTTATGGTGGACAGACTTATAATGTGAATTCTGATACCCTTAACACATTAGTAGGATTCCTGAGTAATGTACCTCGCTATCAAGGCATATGGAATGCAATAGGAACAGATGGCTATTCAAGAGTAGAGGATGGTGTAACAATTTCCATTACCGGAAATACGACTGATACATCAAAAAGGGTTGAATTTACCGGTGGACAGTTGGATGGAAAACGTTATGATGTAACAGTGAATATTGATGGTACTGTTGTAGTAGAAAGTCTTCAGTCGGGTTCAATCTTTACGATTACTAAAAATGATAGTAATAACTCCTTAACAATAGGAAATCTTACATCCGAGCTTATATTCGCACCATTCTACAAATAATAACTTAATATTATAATATGCAAAGGATTTTTCCCCGTATGGCGAAAAATCCTTTGACATAGTTATTTATAGCTGATTTAATTATATATGAAGCAT
>JAFADH010000288.1 GCA_023424995.1 Bacillota bacterium
AATATCTGTATTACGTAGATAAGATTAATAAAAAGGATCTTTTACTTCATCTGTTAAAGGATGGATCCATAACCTCCGTCCTGATATTTACGCGTACGAAGCATGGAGCTGACCGGATTGTACGTCAATTGGCAAAAGAAAAGGTTCTGGCACAGGCGATCCATGGAGATAAATCTCAAGGTGCGAGACAAAGAGCACTAAATGATTTTAAGAATAAGAAATTAAGGATATTGATAGCAACCGATATAGCGGCAAGAGGCATTGATATTGACGAGCTTTCTCATGTGATCAACTATGATCTGCCTGATGTACCCGAGACCTATGTACATCGTATCGGGAGAACAGGCCGGGCGGGACAAGGAGGAATTGCAATATCCTTATGTGATTTTGATGAGAAGGAGCTTCTGGCGGATATCGAAAAGCTGATTAAAAAGTCCATACATGTGATAGAGGATCATCCCTTTCCGATGCTTAATAATGCTCCGTCAAAAAAGACTGTGCAGCCGGGACATTCAGCGAATCAAAAGGCAGCGCCGGACAAGAAGGCATCATCAGAGAAGAAAAGGGTCAGGATGACCAGGGACGGTATTCTGAAGGAAAAAAGAAGCAAGTCCTATTTGTCCCTGTCCGGAAAAAAGGATTCCGAGAAACAAAAAAAACAGTTTTATAAGCATCACTGATTGCGCAAAGAAAAGAGGCATTGCGATAATGCCGGAATGAAATGAAGTTTGATATTAAAACCGGTCATGTATGTTGACTGGTTTTTTATTTGATAAAACATGAAATATATAACTATCCCTTTTATTATATAAACATGTGGAAATATGGAAAAGAATTCATTATAATGAGGATAGCATAGAAATGCTGTTATCTTATGGGAGATAGAAAGTAACAGTATAGATGAACAGGGAAGTCAGAGGAGATATGTTATGGGAGAAGTATATATTACGGAAGCTACTCCGGATAATTTTCCGGAACTGGAGGTATGCGGGGATAACGATAAGTTCTGTGAGGGAAAGAAAAAGAAAGCGGAATGGTACAAAGACAGATATAAAGAAGGATTGCGGATAAAGACAGCATATATCGATGGCTCCCGAGCCGGCATGATTGAATACGTACCGGGTGAATATACCTGGAGAACCTTAAATGCCGGAGGATATACCGTAATCCAATGCTTGCAGGTACTTCGAAAGTACACACGCCAGGGCTGTGGGGAAGCATTATTAAAAGAATGTATCAAAGATGCCGGGGACAGTAATGGGATAGCAATTATTACCAGTTCTAAGCCCTGGGTAAATGATAAGAAGTTCTTCCGGAAATATGGTTTCAAGACAATTGAAAAGGCTCCTCCTTATTATGAACTTGCGGTATTGAAGCTGAAAGAAGGTGCTTTACCTGGCTTTTATTCCGGCTGGGAGGACAGGGCAGCGGCGTATGGACATGGAATTACGGTAATCTATACGGATCAATGCCCCATTATTGATTATGCAGTCAAGAATATGGATGCGGCGGCGTCCGAACTGGGAATACAGATTAATTACCGGAAGATTAGTCATTATAAAGAAGCTCAGAATGCGCCATTTCCCTATGGAACCTTTGGGATAATAAAGGATGGCAAGTTCTTAACCCATAGAATTTTCGAGAAAGACAGATATGTAGAATTGTTTCGGGATGGATTTGTTATTTGATCCTTTGACAGGTATTGTTTTCATTGAAGTGTACTATCATATGGATTGACATTTATTTCACAAATTTATATAATAATTTTAGGGCAACGCTGCCATAATATAAACATTGTCTTTTTTAAATTTTAGAGATTAAAATTTGGTTAAAAAATAATTCTAAGTGTTGACGAATGAAAAATATTAAACTAAAATATTAATAATAGTTTAGTATCGAGTATCTTCGAGAGATTGAATAATTATACATTTATTTGTATATTTATACATAAAAATCAGCACTATTCATATGAAAGGAGATTTTTTATGACAACAAACAAAAAGTTACAAGCATGGGTTGATGAGATGGCAGCATTGTGCCAGCCCGACGAGATTTACTGGTGTGACGGCTCAGAGGAAGAGAATGAGAGCTTGCTGAAGATGATGGTTGACAGCGGTATGGCAATTAAATTAAATCCGGAGAAGCGTCCGGGCTGCTACCTGTTCAGAAGTCATTCCTCCGACGTAGCCCGTGTAGAGGACAGAACCTTTATCGCCTCCAAGACGAAGGAAGAAGCAGGCCCGACGAATAATTGGGTTGAACCGGACGAATTGAAGGCGACGATGAAAGGTTTATATAAGGGCAGCATGAAGGGAAGAACCATGTATGTTATTCCCTATTCCATGGGACCCATCGGTTCCCCCATCTCCAAGATTGGTGTTGAAATAACCGACAGTGCCTATGTTGTTGTTAACATGCGTATCATGACCCGCATCGGTACAAAGGTATTAGAAGCTCTGGGTGCTGACGGTGAGTTTGTTCCCTGCTTGCATTCCGTAGGTGCTCCGTTAGAAGAAGGACAGGCAGATTCCAAATGGCCCTGCGCGCCCATCGAGAAGAAATACATCAGCCATTTCCCTGAGGAGAAGCTGATCTGGTCCTACGGCTCCGGATATGGCGGTAACGCCCTGCTCGGAAAGAAGTGCTTTGCTCTTCGTATCGCATCCGTTCTTGCACGTGATGAGGGATGGTTAGCCGAGCATATGTTGATCTTAAAGCTTACGAATCCGGAAGGCGAAGTGAAATATGTTACCGGTGCTTTTCCCAGTGCCTGCGGCAAGACGAACCTTGCAATGCTTGTTCCTACCATACCCGGCTGGAAGGTTGAGACTGTCGGAGATGATATTGCATGGATGAAATTCGGTAAGGACGGGCGTCTTTATGCGATCAATCCGGAAGCAGGCTTCTTCGGTGTTGCTCCCGGCACCTCCTATGACTCCAATCCCAATGCGATGCATAGTACGGATAAGAATACGATCTTTACAAATGTTGCGCTTACCGATGACGGTGATGTATGGTGGGAGGGAATCGGAACTCCAGCTCCTGCGCACCTGATCGACTGGAAGGGCAATGACTGGACTCCGGACTCCAAAGAGCCGGCTGCTCATCCCAATGCCCGTTTTACGGCTCCTGCGCTACAGTGCCCCGCTATCGCATCTGACTGGGATGATCCCGCAGGAGTACCGATCTCCGCTATCTTAATCGGCGGACGCCGTCCTAAGACCATCCCGCTGGTTCATGAGAGCTTTGACTGGAAACACGGTGTATTCCTGGGCTCCATCATGGGCTCCGAGATTACGGCAGCAGCTATCTCCAATAACATTGGCCAGGTACGCCGCGATCCGTTTGCGATGCTTCCTTTCTTCGGATATAATGTGTGCGATTATTTACAGCATTGGCTGAATACCGGTAAGAAATCCAGCGAGGATAAGCTTCCTAAGATCTTCTACGTTAACTGGTTCCGCAAGGATCAGGACGGCAAGTGGTTATGGCCCGGCTTCGGTGACAACAGCCGTGTTCTGAAGTGGATCTTCGAAAGAACCTCAGGCGAGGGCAAGGCAGTTAAGACGCCCATTGGCTATATGCCTGCCGAGGACGCTCTTGACCTTACCGGCCTTAAGGGTGTAAGCGATGCCGATATTAAGGAGCTGCTCAAGGTAGATAAGGAAGAATGGCTGAATGAAGTTACTTCTATCAGAGAGCACTACGCTAAGTTCGGTGAGAAGCTTCCCAAGGAACTGGTTAAGCAGCTGGATGAGCTTGAGGGCAGATTAAAGGGTTAATTGACAGAATTGCAGGTTTGATTATTCCTATCTCATGATGTAATTTTAATATGCATGGTATAAATAATAAAGTTCGATATCAATTATAAGGATAGTTGATATCGAACTTTTATGTTTGTCTATAGCGGACATTTACCTTCTTCTATATCGCCGGTATTTCATCGTGTCCCTCCATAATTTGAACCGGTATCTGAGCTCCCGGAACATATCCGAAGTGGTATAATCGCTTGTATTGTGAAGAGCAGGTACCAGAAGCAGTACTGCGCTGATACGAAGGAATACGGAGACTGCGATCATGAACTTATACCGGTCATGGATAATACCGCTTAACACTATGCTGGAATTGATACCCTCCAGAATTGCTCCGCCTGACAGTATTCCCAGGAAGGATCCCAGAAGCGATGTAAAGCAGGAGAAAAATGCGACATAGGAAGGGCGCTGGTCATCCGGTGAAGCTGACAGCTGAAGGCTGGTAGCAGCTACATTGGCACCGCACCAAAAAGCGGCACCGATGACATTATGAAGCAGTGTGGGCCATATGCTGCCGGGGGTGGACAACAGGTAGAACAGCGGTGTCAGGGAAGCAACAATACAGCTTACCCATAACACCGGCTTTGTGCCAAAGTGGTCATGAAGCCGTCCCCAATAGGATACGATCAGCACGGTAACTGCGGCTGCAGCAACCTGGCCGCACAAGGTGAAGCTCATAAAGGTAAGGCCCATCTCCGTAATTGCGTATCTTGCCAGATAAGCACCGGACATATTGGCAGTAAAGCTCCAGGCCGTCCAAAAAAGCATAAATTTTAAAAATGGTTTATTCCGGAGGATCTGCTTGCATACTGGGATGATCTTAAGCTGCAGCGGCGGTGTCTTATATACTTCCTCCATGAAAAAGAAGCAGACCATATCCAGCATACCAAGGACCGAGGCTGCCAGAATAACGGCGGTATATCCGCTCCGTCCCGGCATATTGTCAAGAATGCCGGCTACAATCAGGCCCATGGTAACACTGGCGGTATTAATGATGCCGTCACGCTTGGATATCCATCGTCCCCGGATGTCTTGAGGAACAAGGTCCGCCATCCAGGGCAGCCAGCAGACATTAATAAAGGAACCGAAGGCAGAGGAGATACCGATGAGAAAGATAACGGTCCATAATCTTAACCAATCCGGGTTATGGGGCATAAAATACGGAACAAGACCGATTGCAAGCCATAGGATACGGGAGATAAGGCCATAGGTCATCATATATTTCTTACGTTTTTGGGTTCTGCTTACCAGTGTGGCAAAGGGAATCTGAAGAAGAGCTGCCGCTAACGGAATTGCCGTTAATATGCCGAATACAAAATCTCCGGCACCCAGATACTGGGCATAACCGGTCAGGGATGAGCTGCCGCTGGCAGTAACGACACCCCATAAAGTACCGAAGGTATTACCCATAGTCATCAGATAGATGCTGCGTCGGATCTTCGGTAGTAAAGAAGCCTCATTGAATATGTTTTCAAATGGCATTTTCATCTATGTAATTACCTTTCCAAGTCCATAATATGCGCATAAAAGTATGTATTCATGCCTATTATAAAGCAGCCTGACATGATTGTAAATGTGTTATTGCTCATCTTATTTGTCTTTTAGCTGATTCTTTTTGTAAAAAACATAAGTCTTAGTTGATAATAAATATCAATTAAGACTTATTGAGAATTAATAACTGATAAGTGTATTGATTCATAATAGGGGATAAAGTAATATATAGATAAGTTAGCAATGGCTAACTGAACGGCCTGACAATATGACAATTCAGTAACATAAGCCCGCAAGCTACGTAAGGATGGTGATAATCATGCAGCCTGAGGTAATTCAGATGTGCAATCCAACATATAATCAGACACTGGATATGCAGATAGCCAAGCAGTGTGCCCCGCTCCTGACGGGCATAAAGATATCCAATGTTTTAATCACAAGTGCCGTAAATTGTGAGAAAGTATATGAGATGTTCAAAGATACGACAGTAATGATTAAGAGCATTTATTTCGATGGAGAGAAGATAACCCTGCTTCTGTATCAGCCCGAGCAGTTAATGGTAACATTGCAGCAGTCGGAAGTAAAGCTGTTCATGCAGGAAAACGGTTATCGGAGTCTGGAGACAGAAGAAGTTCTGGATTGTTTTTCCGCCAGATTTGCGGCATATATGAAACATCGCAGTCCGTTCCCTCATGAGATGGGAATTCTGCTGGGCTATCCCATAAGCGATGTGATAGGCTTTATGAAGAATAGCGGTAAGAATTTTCTGTACTCGGGTTATTGGAAGGTATATAGCAATCTGCAGGAAGCCCAGAAGACATTCCACATGTATAAGCAGGCAAAAGCAACCGTCTCAGGATTAGTAGCCCTTGGACTGAGCATCCGCGGCATATTGCAGGTATACCGGCAGGAGGGACCGGAGCAGAGCCGGGAGCAGCTGGCAGTGGTGTAGACCCGGACCGGCGGCACCATACATAAGAAATACGGACAGGAAGATACACCCGGCAGGCGTCAATTGCCGGATAACAATCAGAGTATATCAATCAGCAAAGAAAAGGAGAATGAACATGGATAAAATATTTGTTGTTTATTGGTCACAGACGGGCAATACGGAGAAAATGGCTCAGGAGATAGGTAAGGGCATAGCTGAAGCGGGAAAGCAGGCTGAGGTAATCGAGGTTTCCAAGGCATCCCTTAAGGAGCTGGATGGAGCAGCGGTATTCGCGCTTGGCTGTCCTGCCATGGGGGCCGAGGTCTTGGAAGAAGACGAGATGGAGCCCTTTGTCACTAAAGTGGAAGCCTTCGCAGCCGGTAAGAAGATCGGTCTGTTCGGATCCTATGATTGGGGCGACGGAGAGTGGATGCGTGACTGGGAGCAAAGAATGAAAGCAGCAGGTGCAATCCTGGTGGGCGGTGAAGGATTAATTGCTAACAATGATCCGGACAGTGAAGCCCTGCAGGCCTGCCGCGCACTTGGCAAAGCGTTGGCGGAGTAAGCTTGATTAATAGCTGCATAACAATTTGCGGGACATTAGTCCCGCAGTATTTATATTAATTACCTGTTAATTTAACAGATATGCCCTAATGCGGCATCATGGAGGTAAAACATGAGTATTGTAATTATCGGCGGTCATGACCGTATGGTCTGCCAATATAAAGAAATATGCAAATCTTATAACTGTAAGGCGAAGGTGTTCACCCAGATGACCTCAAACCTTAAGGACCAGATCGGCAAGCCGGATCTGGTGGTAGTATTTACCAGTACGGTTTCCCATAAGATGGTCCGGTGCGTACTTACTGAGGCGGAGAAGTGCAAGGCTGATGTGGTTCGATGTCATACCAGCAGCCAGTCTGCCCTGAATGAAATTCTGGAAGAAAAGTGCAGCCGGTAAGAGACTGCCTTTTCTGTTATGGGAACACTTCCGGCACACATAACATGAACAAACAATGTACGATAAAATCGGCGGTAAGGAGTTTACCTTGTTTGAGCAGCTGGCAGGACAAGAGAAATAATAAAATTTCAAACAGTATTGATTTCTACCGGAGATGCGGTGAATAAGCCCAAGCCGGACGGAGCATTGACAACGGTGAACGGAT
>JAFADH010000294.1 GCA_023424995.1 Bacillota bacterium
GGAGGAAGCTTGGTCGCTATCTTGACCTTTTCACGATAACCTCCCGATAATGCTTCGCCCAGCAGGCTTTCACTCTTACCTCCATTATAGAAATAAGCGGTATCAAAATAATTCATTCCCCTGTCAATGGCAGTTCTCATAAGTGCTATTGATCTTGGTTCATCGATGCTGCCTCCCTTCATTGGAAAGCGCATACATCCGAAGCCCAGGATGGATAGTTCATCACCATTCTTATTATTTGTTCTTGTCAGCATCCTATCTTACCTCCGTATGAACCATACCATATCCTGACTGTTCACTATCCTTTATTGATGTCCTTTATTCATTCTACATCTGTAGATATTTAATCAGTGCATCCACATTCTCCTGCGAAGTCGCCCAGGATGTTACAAAGCGGACTGCAGTATGCTTTTCATCTGCCTTTTCAATCTTCTGGAAGATAAATCTCTCGCCAAGTCCCTGCAGCTCATCATCCGGAATGATGGGAAACAGCTGGTTGGAGCACACGGGAGTATAGAATTCATACCCACGCTTTTTCATGGCATCAGCCAATTGCTCTGCCATCCGGTTCGCATGCTTTCCTAATGAATAATAAAGCAGATCATTTTTTTTATTCTTACCTTTTTCTAATCCTGAATCCAGAATGACATCTTTACTTTTATTCCATTCGGAATTACATTCCATATCTCCATCTAAATCACCAAAGATAGCTTGTATAGAATTCCCATCGGTATCCGGGGAAAGCCCCTTGTCCCACACCGGCACCTCACCCTGCTGAAACAGCGCTTCAAATTGAATTCCCATAACAAAGCCCTTGGCAAGCATGGCACCTCTCTGCTTGATCATATACCTGAAATCCTCTTTTAGATCCTCACGGCATATAACCAGAGCCTCTCCCAACAAGGCTCCGTTCTTCGTTCCACCGATGTAGAATACATCCACAAGCCTTGCAATCTCCCAAAGCTCCAGGTCATTCGCCTTGCAAGTCAGTGCAGATGCCAATCTTGCACCGTCCAGGAACAGAAGCAATCCCCTGTCCCTGCATATCTCATGAAGCGCCGTCAGTTCTGTCTTCGTATAGACTGTCCCCAACTCTGTAGTATCCGAGATATATACCATCTTCGGCTGTACCATATGCTCGTCCATATGGCTTTCCAAAGCCTTCCGTACAGCAGATGGTGTCAGCTTACCGTCTTCTGACGGCATAGTCAGAACCTTATGTCCGGTTGCTTCGACGGCACCTGTCTCATGCACATTAATATGTCCGGTATCCGCGGCAATCACGCATTGATGAGGACGCAGGAAGGATGAAATGACCAGCAGATTAGTCTGGGTTCCGCCCGGGATAAAGTGAATATCTACATCCTCTCGTCTAATTTCTTTTTTAATATATTCCTTCGCCCGGTCACAGTGGATATCCATTCCATAACCTTTATTCTGCTCCAGATTCGACTTCATTAATAATTCCAGAACCTTAGGATGCGCCCCTTCACTATAGTCATTGGTAAAGCTGATCATGGTCCTACCTCCGTTGTAATATTTCTTTCATTCAAACCAGAATAATCCTCAGTATATAACTCCCGTCCGCCATAATCCGGTTATATCTAACTCAATATGCTATAATCTATTATGCAGTAATTTATTATACAATAGCTTATCATGCATTAACCTATCATGCAGTTACCTGTCATACAGTTCCCTTTCATTCTCCCCTGGAATTGACATCATTGCCACCATGCTCAATGCTCCGGCCGGCCTATGGAGGACAGTCCGAATAAGCTTCCCGCAAATCCCAGACAAGCGCTTGCACCAAGGATAATTCCTGCAATCACGTCCCTAAGCTCATCCAGGGAAGGCAGGGGAAGGAACATGATATACCCGCTAAGCTGGTTATAGCCTTTATTCATCAGCACGATCAGCATTGCCGCCGCAAGAATTCCGCCAAGTAAGGTCAGGAAGGTACCGGCCAGGATAAACGGAAATCCAATGAACCCGCCCGGTGCACCCAGGAGCCGGAGCGTATTAATCTGATCCTTATTATTATAGATCCCCTGGCGGATCATATGGGAGATGATGATCAATGTCGTTATTCCCACTGCGCAGGCAATTAAAATTCCCATGATTTTCAAGGCATCCACAATCCCCTTCATCTGTTCGAGTATCTCACGGTTATCCCTGACATATTCAATTCCCAATAGCCCTTGCACGTCTTTCAAAATCTGATCCATCTGTTCCAGGTTGATCCGGATATCTATATAAGCCTCGAACGGATTCTCATCAAAAAGCTCCAGGATCTCTGCTTCATTGCCCAGCATATCCCGGTTCTGTTCATAGGCCTGCTCCGCATCGATATAACGGGCCTCCAGTACCCCGCTCATATTCCTTATCTGATTCGTAAGCTTTGCAGCCTGGGCATTATTCACCCCATCTGCAAAATAAGCGCTTACCTGTGCTTCCTCCTGCAATGCCTCCACGATGGTATCACCCATGGACCAGCCTGCCAGTACCATACCCAGCAGAAAGAGAATGAGACCGGTACCGACTGTGGAGAAGAGATTGGATAACGGATTAAATCGGATTGTCCGGAAGGTTTCCCGTAAAAAGTATCCGATATTATAAATAAATGTCTTCATTATGCCCTCCTTCCCTGCTCCACGGTAACAACACCTTTATTTACCCTGATATAAGTAGCATTGTCCTGCCCTTCGATCAGGTGCGTTGCATGGGTTGTGATAATTACCGCCGTCTTCTCATCCCGGAAGGAATTTAAGATATGTAATATATTCAGCGCGTTATCATGATCCAGATTGCCGGTGGGCTCATCTGCAATTAAGAGCACCGGTTTTCTGGCTACCGCACGGGCGATGGCCACTCTCTGCGCTTCTCCCCAGGACAGATTATCCACCTCTGCCTTCAGCTTGTGAGCCAGCCCTACTCTGGTTAAGGCATTGGTTGCTTCCGCTGACATTTTCTTCGGAGATATCCCGAGAAAACGCATTCCCATCATGATATTCTCCAATGCGGTTCTTCTCTCAATGAGCTTGAATTCCTGGAATACCGGTCCGATTTTCCTGCGGAGCCTGCGAATTCTCCTGCTGTTTCCCTTCTTCATCGGCTGCCCGAGAACGGTCAGTTCTCCGTCAGTAATAAATTCCATACCCATAAGCAGCTTCAGCAGACTTGTCTTGCCTGATCCGCTGGGTCCGGTAATGTATACCAGATCTCCGGGGTGAATCTGCAAGTTAACATTCCTTAACGCCTGAGTACCGTCCGGATAGGTTAATGATACTCCCTTTGCATCTATCATAAGCCTTTCTCCTCTCGATTAAGTGTAGCTTCATACCATATCGTATCCTGCCAGGATATAATTATTGACCTTACCAGAATAACGCTCTTATCTCAAAATACAGCGCACCCTCTGAACTCCACACATCTGTCAATTGAAAATCTATCGTTATCATATCTTCGGCTATCACTCCGAAATCAATCATCGGAGGACCGTTCTGCAGCAGCTCCTCAATGGAAGCAGCCTCCAGAGGCATATCATAGAAGGTTCCCTCGGTAATCTCATATTGAATTACTTTACTCCCGGTGATATTGAAATAACCGCTCAGTACCAGCCGCTTCTCAGGAAATTCTATCATTACCTTCTCATCATCAAAATGAAAGATAGATTGTGTAAGTATGGAATGGGAACTCAATATCCGGTTAAAAGTGTCTTCTTCCACATAACCGGAGATATTGAAGAAATTAATATTCAGATTCATATCCTCCATTGTTATGTATCCGGCTTCGATGATCTCACTGATCTCTGCCGAGATACTGGGGAATAAGATTTTGCATTCCAGCCAAAGCTCATTCAGGTTATTAAGCTGCTCCTGATAATGCTCCCGATCGGTCTGCAGGGCTGCCAGATAGTCCTCCTGCTTTCGCACCAGCTCCTGCTTCTCCTGAAGCTTCACTGCCAGCTCGGCTTCCTTCTGCACCAATGCATCCTTGTCCGAAGAAAGCTTTATACTCTCTTCCTCAAGAACTGCCTTGCTTTCCTTTAGGTTTGCCAGCAGGTCATTCACATTATGTGATATGTCCTTAATGATATTCAGGCTTTTTAAAAATGTCGACAGATTATCTGCACGAAGCAGGATCTCCAGATAGGAAGCCGGGCCGCCGCGCTGGTTATTCACCAATACCTGCTTTAATAATTCCAGCTGCAGATTATAATCCTCCTGTTTTTGGACGATCTCTTTCTCCAGATCATCGATCCGCACTTCCAGTGAGGTAATCTCCTTATTAATCTCCTGGGTTTCAAGCTCCAGGTTGTCGATCTCCTGGGATACTGAGAAAAGATCCTGCAGTACCGCCTTTTCTTCCTCCGAGATGTTCTCCAGTTTGTCCTCCAGCTCTTGTATGGGCTGTACGTCACCATGTACCTTGAATGGAAATCCGGCTATAATTACTGCTATTGCCAGTAATAATGCAGGAACAACATTACGGTATCTATGTAAGCTCAATCCCTATCCCCTCCTTATCAGTCGGATTTATAATACTCTTTTTTCCTAATAGATGGTCTATGCTAACTTGTCTCTGATTATACCATTTAACAATTATACTTTCTACCCTGCTTTTATAAATAGTTATCACTGATATCCTGTATAATATGAAAAGGAGCAGGATTAAACGTCCCGCTCCCTGTATATCACATTAATCAATACTCCACCGTCTGTTGACCTTCGTCCGGATGTACCATATTATTCATTATATCATTCACCATATCGTTCGTCATATCATTTATAATATCGTGCACCACATTATTCGTCATACCGTTTGCATATCATTTGCTGTATCGCTCATCATATCATTCGCCATACCATTCGCTTATCATTTGCTGTATCACTCATCATATCATTCGCCATACCGTTCGCTTATTATTTGCTGTATCACTCATCATTTTATTCACCATATCCTTTTACACATCATTCGCTGTATCGTTCATTATAGCATTCGCCATGTCATTTATCACATCATTCACCGTATCCTTCTCTAACTATTCACCCTATTATTTGCTATATCCTTCCTTACATCATTCGCTATATTT
>JAFADH010000311.1 GCA_023424995.1 Bacillota bacterium
CTTACTGAATAATATTGTACAAGAAGACGCCTTGATTGGTTTGTAAAAGCCATTTTCAAGGCGCTCTTTTTGGCATAAATGCTATTTTGCGGTGTGACTTACTGTGTGAGCTGACATAACAGATTTATTTTGTGGCAGAATCTTTATTAATGCACTGATGATTGGTATCTTCATGTTTTACCAGGTAAATGAAAAGCTGCCTCTATGGTTGTCTGCGTCCACCTCAATTGTGTAATCCCCGGGCTCTGTCAAAGTGACGGAGGAGGCTTCTTCCTGAATGTCTTCTCCCTTGTAAAGGTATTCCCCATTCTCATCATAGATAAAGGCATCGATCTTACCTTTTTTTGTTGTGATTTTAATGGCTATTTCTACAGTTTCGCCGTCCTTTACGGTCAATTCCTTCTTTTTCATTCCGCTGTATAGGAAATAGGAAGCTGACATCTTATGGGATGTATTATTCTGCACGGAACCGATGGATATATTGCTGCATCCCGTAAGACCGATCAGCAATAATAAGATCAGGGGTATTAATAATTTCTTCATACATTTCTCCCTCCCAGAAGCCGGATTATTCTAAATTAAGTTTTCTCTTAAAAATATAGTCGGTTGCCGTATAGTATGCCGCATCCAGTATTATTATAGCAAGGATGGCATAGGGCAGCAGGATATGTGTGATTGAATCGATTTGGTCGAATGAATCCCCATACAGCACGCCAATAATTAATACACCGACACTTAAGACAGTCTGCAGTACGATATTGATACCTATATAGGCTCCGACAGCTCCCAGTATTTTATGGCCGTTGAATAACTGGCCGATGGCGATAGAGACATATATAACCAGGATATTGTTCAGAGTACCCAGGATAATAAGTGCCAGGAGCTCGATTGCAAATAATGTACCCGCGGATTGGAAGGCTGCCGTTATTTCTGATATGACAGTTGCCAGCATATCCATAATCTCAGGGATGCTGTAGTAACCGGACAGGACGACCAATACGGAGCATATGGCGGCAATATAACCGATAAATGTCCATAATGCGGAAGCAATCAGCTTTGAAGTGATGAGCTGGTGTGATTTGACCGGCAGGGTGAACATCAGGTAACCCTCCTCCGCGATCAGATTCTTGTAAAAGCGGAAGACAGACAGGATAACAGTGATGACAAGCACCGCGGCAACGGAGCACCCATATGCAAAGGTTATGAAAAAAGGGATGATCTTCAAAGTACCCGTAAATATATCAAGATAGAGAACGATCCGGTCTATGGCGGTAAGCGCCGCAAGTACCAGCAGTAAGGGCAGCAGCAATCTGGCCATGGCTTTCATTTCGTGCTTGAATAATTTGCCTAACATCTGAATACCTCCCTGAATAAAGTGTCTATGGATTTGCCTTCCCTGGTCCGGATATCATCCACGGAGGCGTGAAGGGTTATGCTGCCCTCTTTGATGAATACCGCCTCATCCAGGATATTCTCGACATCGGCAATGAGATGGGTGGAGATTAATACGGTTGCATTCTCGCTGTAATTGGTAATAATGGTGCTCAGGATGTAATCCCTGGCAGCAGGATCCACACCGCCGATGGGTTCGTCCAGACAGTACAGGTCCGCCCTGCGGCTCATGACCAGAATGAGCTGGACCTTCTCCTTGGTACCCTTGGATAAGGTCTTCAGCTTCAGTCCGGGATTCAGATGCAGACGTTCCAGCATATCGTAAGCCTTTGCCTTATCAAAATCCTCATAAAAATCCAGGAAGAATTCGATTGCCTCCGAGATACGCATCCAGTCCGGCAGATAGTTTCTCTCCGGAAGGTAGGATACGATTTTCTTGGTCTCGGGACCGGTCTTTTTGCCGTCGACTAACAGTTCCCCGGAATTCGGCACCAGAAGGCCGTTTATTAGTTTGATCAATGTCGTTTTCCCGCTGCCGTTGGGACCCAGCAAACCGATGATCCGGCCCCGTTCCAGCTTCAGGTCGATGCTGTTCAATGCGGTGAAGCCGGAATATCTCTTGGTAAGAGACTTGCATTCTAAGATTACGTTCATGTTAACAACTTCCTTTCTTTATTGATGGCAGCACCGTAATACAGTTCAAGCAGATACGATGATACCGGCGCGCCTGTTAATTCTGTGCAGCTTTGATCTCCTTCACAAGGTTTGTTACATATAACAGGGTTTCATCCGGAGTAAAGCCGTGCCGCTGCATCCGTTCTATGAAGCCACGGACCAGCAATAGGGCGGATTCTTCCCTTAGCTTATGAATCAGGGACTCATCCGAGGTGATATATCTTCCGCTGGTCCGGTTGGCATACACCAGGCCGGTCCTCTCCAGCTCTGTCAGGGCTTTCTGCATGGTATTTGGATTCACGGTAGCCTCCATAGCCAGATCCCTGACGGAAGGAAGCTTATCACCCGGCTTATAAAGTCCTGATATGATGCCTGCTTGTATCTGTTCGATTAGCTGCAGATATACAGGACGTGCGGTATCAAGCTCCCAGCTCATTCTTACTCAGCTCCTTTTTGTATTATTGTACTAAGTGGTTAATACAATAATACAATAGGCATATTATAATGTCAATACCTGTTATTTACTTTTTCATATTTTCCTTTTTTATTCCATAAAAATGGTATATAATGTTCAGAGAAGCAGATCAGTCCAGTAAATCAGCGGATTTATCAAGCCTGTGGGAATAAATCCGCCTGGCAACATGGGCGGTGCAATGTGAACGAGAAAACCGGAGGTTTTTGAGCTGCTGATCTGTGAAGGTTAACCTATGAAATTAAATTCAATGTGAAAAATCAATGTCCATGGAGGTGCCCTCTTGGAAGCATACGAAAGCATAAAGGTAATCAAGGGTATCGGTGAAAAGACGGAGAAGGCCTTTCATAAGCTGGGTATTGTTACCGTGC
>JAFADH010000379.1 GCA_023424995.1 Bacillota bacterium
CATTACCATAACCGTCCAGGCACCCGCGACACTTGGCAATATACAGGCAAACCAGCTGTCAATCAAGCCCAGGTTCTTTATATTGATGAAGGTAGGAACCAATCCCGCTCCGAACAGCATGGTAAACATGACGAATTTATTGAGAAAGCTCCTGCCCGGTACAGGCTTGGACAGCATATATCCCAGTCCTGCATTCACCATAACATTCAGCGGCGTACCTACCAGCGTAATGAATAACGTGGATTTTAACGAATTCAAAAATCCGGCGCCGGACAGGATCAGCTGATATGCTTCCGTGGACCATCTTTTCGGCCAGAGCATGAACTTCCCGCTTTCATAAACCGACGCGTCCGTAAAAGAAATAACTATAATGTATACAAACGGTAATATCATGGTGGCCACCAGTACCAGCAGCAGAAAACACAATATTGACTGGCTGATCAAGGTCTTCGCTTTCATTCCGAGCTTCTTTTTGCTTTTATTATTTATACCCATATGAATAACTCCTTCGCTTTCCTGAATTACATAACGCCGTCATAACCTCTCCTTGTGGAAAACCAGTTCGTCAGGACAACCAGAATTGTATTCACTACCGACTTAAACAGGCCGATGGCCGTAGTGTAGGAGTATTGGGTACTGCCGGACGCAATACTGTTGTTAAAGATGTAGATTTCAAATACTTCCAGCTTTGACTTGACCAGAGCATTATTCATCAGGAATACCTGTTCAAAATCCACGGAGATGATGCTGCCCATCTTAAGAATCAGCATAACCACTATGGTGGGCATAATACTGGGAAGCGTTATTTTAATCATCTGCTGTATTTTACTGGCTCCGTCGATGCGGGCCGCTTCATACAGGCCCTGGTCGATGCCGGCGATGGCAGCCAGGTATACGATCGAGCCCCAGCCTACGCCTCTCCAGACGGACTGGATCACCATGATCGGATAGATCCATACCTTGCTGAACAGGTAAGCCGTGGGTTCATCTCCCATGGACATGGCTATTTTATTGATCAGGCCCTGCTCCTTCGATAACAGAAAGAAGGTCAGGCTGACAATGATAGTCCAGGAAAGAAAATGCGGTAAATAGATGGAGGTCTGTACGAATTTTTTATACTTTGAGCTTCTGACTTCATTTAATAAGAGAGCCAGCAGGATCGGAGCAGGAAAGGTAAGCAGGGACAGCCCGCTGATGACCAGTGTATTTTTTAACATAAGATAGAACTTGGGATCTTTGATCAGGGTCTGGAAGTGCTTCAGCCCAACCCATTTATTATCCAGAAATCCTACATGTGGGTTAAAATCCTGAAAGGCCATCAGAATTCCTTTCATGGGCAGATAATTGAATACGATAAGAAATATTATTCCCGGTATGCCAAGCAGGTAGATATATCGATAATCATACATTCTTTTCCACAGCTTTTTCCGGGATACCGCTTGTTTCAGGCTAGATGATTGCATAGGCTCTACTCCTCAATAAAATTACTTTAAAAACTATTTAATTATTTAATAAATACGTATTAATAATTCTAAATTATATTAATAATGCAAATCTTACCAACTTTAGTATTATTATAAATTTAGTAAGTATTTAAATACTTCAATTGTGCTTTTTGTTCACTTATATAAAGTATATTATCAAATTTAATATATAATGTCAACAAATATTATGTTAAAAAATAGATTAATTTATATTTTTTATTTCAATCCATATAAACTTTAATTAAATTAATTTAATTATTGCTTACAAATCTTTAGTTGGATATCTTAAGCTCTAAAATTACAAATCCATTACGCCCGATGGATACCGTATCTTTATATACGGTCTTTTTTATATAATCTTCCATGGGCCGGTCCAGCCGTATCTTAGCGGTTTCCGGAGCGAAATTGAACACATAATAATATTCTCGCTCTCCAAGGACTCTTCTGATTACCTCCGCCTTGTCCGGTGCAGTGACGGGATTTCGAAACACACCGGCGGCTTTCATCACATAGCCCATCAGCTTTACCATAGCTGAATCCTCCAGATCCGTTCCCAGGTAATATGCTTTTCCTTTGCCGTATTCATGCTCCGATATGACCTTGGCCGACGCCTTATAATCCTCACAGTAGGTTCCAAGGGCCCGGGAGGGTCCCCCGAGAAGCTCGCTCCACATACCGTCCGTGCACTTAAGCTCTTCCTCCAGGGATAAGATAAGTCCGGTGTGATTGGAATCAAAGACAGGCTCCACCTCCTCCACCGTGGTTCCGAACACCTCGGTAAGTCCTGCCGGCAGTACATCCGTATATCCTATGTTATCTTCATTCTTAACCGAGGTCAGGAAGGTAGCTGCCAGGGTCCCTCCTTCCGCCACGTACTTCGCAAGCCCTGTCTGCATCTCACGGGACAGAAGAAAGGCGCCGGGAAGCAGGACCGCCTTGTATCCCGACAGATCCGCATGACAGGAAACCACATCCGCATTATACCCTGCCTCCTGAATGATCCTGTAAAGCCTTCCTGCATAGTTGATATAATTGAACTTCGGATCGTTCACAGGTTTTATCCTTAAAGCCCAATGGGTATCATAGTCAAGGCATATGGCGATCTCATTCTTAAAACCGGCGTTCTCAACAGGCTCCAATAGCTTAAGCAGGGCAGCTGTCTCCTGCATCTCACGGTATCTCCTTCTGGGAACACCGTCCATGTCCACGATGGCATAGTTAAGCTGCTCCGCTCCCATAGGAAAGGTGCGGAACTGGAAATGGAGCATCATCTGGGCGCCGTGGGCAAAGGCCTGCAATACTGCCTGCTTCAGTGCCCCGGGATTAGGCTGCAGCCTTCCGGAGCCGCTCAGCCTGTGTCCGCCTCCCGACATGAATTCCAGAACCCAGAAGGGAAGCCCGCCCTTAATACCCCTTGCAAAGGCATAGGGGAAGGAGTCCACATAAGCATCCCTTAAGCCGGGGTAATAATCAAAGGCATAATTGGATAATTTCCGGGTGCTTTCATAATAGTTGACGGAGTTGGTAGCCAGGCCGGTGCCGTTGGTGGTGACCGGATAGTCCGTATACCTTCTTAATATATCCGTTTGGATATCCTGATAATCGGTCTGGCTTCCGCTGCAGTATCTTTCATAGTCCAGCCGCAGGCCGGGATTCTCATAAAAGGCCCGGATCAGCTGCTCCGCACCTGTCTCGATGGAATTCACCGGAGGAGTTATCTGTTCAAAGCTTGTATACTCCATGGACCAGAAAACCGTACCGTAACGCCGGTTCAGCTCCTCTATGGCAATGTACTTGTCCCTCAGCCAGCTTCTGAACTTCTCCGTGCACACTCTGCAATGGCACCTTCCCGTCCCTTCCTGTGCCGGCTCATTATCGATCTGAAAGCCCGCAACATGCGGATGCCGCCCGAAGACCTCCCCTATCTTCTCCGTTATAATAGCGGAGTATCTCCGATAGGTCTCATTGTTATAGCAATAATGTCTTCTTCCTCCAAAGGGCCGCGTAACGCCGCGGTTATCCACATACAGGATATCCGGATGCTTCTCTGCCAGATAGGCGGGAGGACAGGCTGTGGGCGTGCAGACGATGGTTTTGATCCCGGCTTCTCCAAGCTCATCCACCACCTTAACCAGCCAGTCAAATTCAAACACGCCTTCCCTGGGCTCCATCCTGCACCAGGCGAATTCCCCCATACGCACCGTATTGATCCCGGATTCCTTTAACAGCTTTAGGTCATGGGCAAGCTCCGCCCGATCCTTATGCTCCGGATAATAGGAAACTCCATAATACATATCTTATACCAGCCTTTCATTAATACCGGCGTGAAAAATCATGGATTTTCCACGCCGGTATCCATGCATGCAGCCTTCTGCATGCAAATTCAGCGTGTGAATTACATTCGTTTATAATTCATATCTGTTATTCTTTCCCAGTAAAATAGATATCCGCCTGATCCGCCCTGTCCACTTCCTTGTCAAGCTTCAGTCTCAGGATCGTCACCGGCTCCTCCTTCAGATCCTTCGGCAGAGTTATCCTGATTCCGCTCTCCGCCTGATCAAATTCCAGCGTTCGGCCATGATAGGTCTCACAGCTTACCAGCCGGTACCCGGGGTCAGGAAGGCTTAATCCGCTGAATCCGTCCCTGTCAAGAATATGCAGGTAGATCAGGTTCCCCTTGCAGGTAGTCCCGTATATTCCGTCCGCAGGCTCTATGGGGCCTCCTCTGGTTCCATAGACAGCATCGCCGTATTCCTTAAGCCATGCTCCGATCTCCCTCATCCGGCCGGTGACTTCCGAGGACAGCTTGCCGTTCCTGTCCGGTCCCACATTCAAAAGCAGGTTGCCTCCGCGGCAGATCACATTCACCAGCATACGGATCAGCCAGTCAAAGTCGGATACGGGATCCTCCGCCATCCATCCCCAGGAGCTTCCGCTGCATACGCACATATTCTTTTCCCAGGGCACCGGTATGATTTTGCCCGATATCTCGTGAGAGCCTTCATCACAGTAGAAATCTCCCTCATAACCGGAACGGGGATTGAGCAGGGTCTTGGGATTATATTTCCTGACAATCTTATTAAGCTCGATGGGTTCCCAGAACCATGCGCTGGTAGTATCGCTTCCCTTATGGGCAAGCCAGCTGCCGTCATACCACATAATATCGATATTGCCGTACCTGCTGCACAATTCCTCCACCTGGTCATAGCACTGCTTCTTCATCAAAAGTGCATTCTCCTTTAAGCCTGTCGGATCAAAATAACCCGGAAAACGCCAGTCCATGGGGGAATAATACAAGCCTACCCTTAAGCCGGCTTCCCTGCAGGCATCCGTATACTCCCTGACAAAATCCCGCCCGGAGGCTGTCTTACAGGAAGTAAAGCCGTCGTAGCTCCCGGGGCTGTCCCACAGGGCAAAGCCGTCATGATGCCTGGTTACCATCACCATATACCTGGCGCCGAAATCCTTCGCCAGAGCCGTCAATTCCGACATTTTAAAATCCTTCGGATCGAACTCCCGGGCCAGGCTCTCATATTCTTCCTTGGAAAGCTTCTCATTAAATCTTACCCATTCCCCCCGGCCCAGGATGGAATAAAGCCCCCAGTGAAAGAACATGCCGATCTTCGCATCCTTCCACCAGTCCAGCTCCTCCGGGGGAAGCTTCAATTCCTTGCACTTTAATCCCCCGAGGCTCTTAAAGTTAATGCTGCTTTTGAGCATGGATTTTAACTCTGCTCCCGTCATCTCTCTTGGCATTTTCTTCATAATTCCATCGTACCTTTCTTCAGCGTATTTCACTGCGTCTTTTTAGGCCGGGCCTCACTCGTACAGCCAGTCCAGGGTGTCATAGCCCTCCCCTGCCAGATCCGCATTCCTGGGAACCAGGACCTGCGTCCGGGGTATGATACCCGCTATGACAAAACCTCCTGTGCCGAAATAAATCTCATGGACGCCTTTTTCATAGCGATATGCATGGATATTGATGACCGGACAGCTCTCCGCCTTGATGGCATGCCGGTATACTACGGCGAGGCCGCCCCGGTCATCCGCATGGGTATTGGTCTCCAGGTCGGGCAGCTGCAGCCACTCGATGCTCCTGCCGTCCATATATCCCACCAGGATGCAGGAGTCCTCCGTAAGCTCAAGCTTCACCTTGACTCCGCCTTCGATGGCCTTGCCAAGTCCCATGCGGATGCCCTTCAGACCCAAAAGCTCCGGCGCCAGATTCTGTATCTTCATCTCACAATCGGAGAATACGCTGTTCCCCTTCTTAAGCTCGAATTCCTCGATGTCCCCGGAAAGGATCTGAAAGCCTGCGCCGGTCAAAGGAGCGGCTTCTATCGTCTCTTCCTTATCTCCGGGATAGATCCCCTCACGCAGCTCAAAAAGGTGCTTTTTAAAGTTCTCGAATTCCTTCTCATACTCCGGCAGACACTGCTCCCAGTGGCCGTAGGCTTCACCGTTGGGAAAGGGGATCTTTCTCTGGGGCGTCTGCATGCTGTTGGCGTAGAGATAGGTTTCCTTCGTTATGCCGGTCAGCCTTCTGTATTCTTCCAGTGCTTCCTCCCATACGTCCTTTGCTTTGTTAAGCAGCTCCAGATCCCCCCGGCATTTGCTGTCCATGGTGTATTTGTACCTCAGGATCTCCATGGCGGCCTCCAGCTTTAAGCAATAATGCCTGGTCATGTGGAAGACGGCCCGGATATCCGTACCGATCAGATCCACGGCGGGATTGCCGCTGCCGGTCAGGCTCAGGACCTTCTTATATCTGTCCAGGGCCCTATTTGCATGATAGGTCACTTCTTCTATCATGTCATAGGGCGTCTCACCCACATGCCCTTCCTGCTTTAACTCCTTTGCCATATAATCGTCGGGCTGTTCGCCTTTTCTTGCCACACTGTTCCATAGCTCCCTGTTGGGACGGTATCTCACCGCGTTGGTCAGCTGGCTCATGGTCATTCCCAGGCTTAGGGTCTGGCGGTTCCCCTCCGTGATTCCGATTCTTCCTAATATCTTGGGAGCGCACTGCCCTGCCGATTCGAATGCGTCATACAGCAGCCTGCCCGCCTCATAGGTGATACCGTAATGCTCCTCAAAGACATGTCCCCAGTACTCCTTCTCCGCCGTCTCCTCATGGTAAGGGTTCCATGCATAACGGAACCAGGCCTTAAACCATATATAGTCCCGGTCCATCTGAAGCATCCTGGGCTCCCGCCTGTCGGGGGTATAAGGCCAGTCCCAGTAAAACAGGGGATAGAGATGGAGTCCGTTGGTTCCGAAGCGGCCCGCTCCGGCCTGTATACATTTTTGTATATATGCGGGCGCATTGAACTGGAAGGGCTCCAGATCGGCAAGGATATGGACATTCATAATATGGGTGGTTCCGATCCCGCTCAGGGACTGATGGAGCTTTTGCCATTTCCCTCTGGGGAAATAAGTAGTCAGGCTTTCGCCGTTGTACTTCCACATGGTATACAGGTTGGAGTAAAGCTTCATGGCCCTGGTCATGGCATCCACGGGGTCACAGTCATGTCCCCGGAGGATGATGGGGGGTTCCTTTGTCAGCCCCGCTTCCTTCTGCCCTTCCTTCACCGCCGGTACGATGGTTTCCACAAACCACCTGGTCTTATTCTCCGTTCCCCGCAGGGCTTCGCCCAGGCATACCATAAGGCCGATGTTGGGATAGGACTTGATGAACTCTCTGATCGCTTTGCGGGTGTAATCCTCTACCAGGGGATGGATACTGCTTTGCAGCAGTTCCAGCCCGTGTTTTTTGGCAAAGGGATAGGGTATATGGATGTTATAGAATTTAAGCACGACCCAGATGCCCCTTCTGTCGCATTCCGTGGTCAGCCATTCAAATATCTCCCGGTTTTTCTTAAATTCCTCTTCCGTCACCTCAAGGGCCTCCGGATAATCCTTCAGCTTCACCAGGGAGGAGAAGGGATGCCCGCTCCAGATGTAGAGTACGTTGCATCTCATCCTCAGCAGCATATCGATATACCTGGTCCACATGCCTTTATCATAGAACCAGGGAAAACGCTCCGGAGTGACGGGATATTCATAGGTCAGCCTGGGGGGTTCGATCTTGGTTTTCTGAAGGCCTACCGCAGGTCCTCTCAGCTTATAAACCGGGGCGTCGCCGAATGCCAGGTCCCTGGGAAGCTCCCGCTCCCTGCCGATACGCTCCGACAGCTCCAGGCATCCGTACAGGGCGCCCGCATCGTCTCCGCCGCAGACCACCGTAAGTCCCGCCGGACAGCTTTCCAGATAGAAGCCTTCCTTTCCCGGTTCACCCGTATGGAAGATCAGCAGCTCCTGCTCTGCCAGCCATGAGATATT
>JAFADH010000383.1 GCA_023424995.1 Bacillota bacterium
AAGCCCATCCGTAAGCTGAATGCCATGGGTACGGATATCCTGATCAAGAACGGAGTGTTTCCACCCATAGGAGATATCTGGTGGGGGAATGCGGCCGGTGTCTCCGGACCCTCCCGTCTGATTGATATTGCGGCTTTGGACAATGATACCTATTATGCAATCGACCGGACCAGAGGACGGATCTTCGGCTATGACTCCCAGGGGAATCTCCTGTATGCCTTCGGCGGGCTGGGCAACCGGCTGGGGTACTTCCAGTATCCCACAGCTCTGGAGAATATGGGGACCGATCTCCTGGTTTTGGATTCCAGATCGGCGGGAATCACCATACTTGCCATGACACAGTACGGACAGCTGATTTATGATGCCTTAGGGGAATATAAGAAGGGAAATTATGAAGCCTCGGCTCAGTATTGGGAAAAGGTACTGATGCAGAACGGCAATTATGATCTTGCCTATATCGGCATAGGACGCTCGTTACTGCGGCAGGAGGAATATAAGGAGGCCATGGATTATTTCAAACTGAAGCTGGATGATGACAGCTATTCCAAGGCATTTGCATTATACCGGAAGGAATGGATCGAGAAGAATATCCTATGGATTGTTGCCGTTGTCATGGGCGGCATACTGTTATCCTTCGTGTGGGGCTTTGTTAAGAAGATGAAGAGAGAGGTGGATGAGGCATGAGCATTACCGGACGTATGAATAAGCAGTCATTGCAGCATGTGGGAAAGACCCTGCGTTATTCCCTGTATGCCGTCACCCATCCGCTGGACGGCTTCTGGGATCTGACCCACGAAAAGCGCGGGTCGGTTGCGGCAGCGAATATCATTATAGCCGCCTCCCTCATAACGACCATTTTAAAACTGCAGTTTACCAGCTTCATCTTTAATAAAATCATATGGGAGTATGTAAATCTCATTGAGGTAATCGCCGGTTTTCTGGTTCCCATCATCATCGGCTGCATTGCCAATTGGGGATTGACCACGCTCTTTAACGGAAAAGGCACCATGAAGCACATCTACATGGCCATCGGATATGCCCTTACCCCTTATGTACTGATACAATTTCCCATGATTTTTATCAGTAATCTCATGACGGTGCAGGAGGGAGCCTTTTATTATTATATCACGGGCTTCTCCCAGATCTGGTGCGGCCTGCTGATTCTCTGCGCAACGATGATGATACATGATTATACCCTGGGAAAGGCTGTTTTGACCTTATTTGCCACAGTCGTGGGGATGATGCTGATTGTATTCGTATTTCTTCTGTTTTTCAGCCTGGTGACTGATGCGGCGGCTTATTTCATTTCATTATATAAAGAAATCACATTTCGTTTTTACTGATAAGGAGGAAGAGTGATGCGAAAATATCTAAAAATATGCTTCATCCTTTTATTATCGGTATTTATGATTGGATGTGCGAGCGACACGGAACAGAACGGGCTTATGGAAACCTATTCTTATGAAGAGGGTCAGGATACCTATCTTCTGGAAAATAATGAGCTTAAGCTTACGCTGGATCCGGAAACCACATATTTTCAGGTGCTGGATAAGTCCAATGGCACCGTATGGAATTCCAACCCGGCGGACGGTGCAGATGATGCGCTGGCGGACGTTCAAAGCAGCAAATACCTGCAGTCCACCCTGCTCATCGTATACAGCGACGAGACCGGAATCAATACGATCTACAATAATTTTGAGTACAGTATCAGCAAGAAGATATACACCGTGGAACAGGGAGACGGATTTATCAAGGTAAATTATACCATCGGCAATGTGCAGAAGGTATATGTAATGCCCTCTGCTATTCCGGAGTCCAGAATGACGCTTTTCTATGATCAGATGGATAACAGCTCCAGGAGGAAGATCGATAACTATTACCGGAAGCTGGATATCAACAACCTGCGTGCCACGGATGATAAGGGAGCCCTTCTGGAACAATATCCGGATCTTGCCCAGGAAAACATCTTTGTGCTCCGTGAGAATACCCAGGAGCATCTGAAGAAGAGCATCGAAGAGATCTTTGCACAGGTGGGCTATACCCTGGAGGATTATGAAGAGGATGAAGCCAGATATTCCAAGGAAAGCAGGGAGGAGAACCCGTTTTTTAACGTATCCGTAGTATACCGCCTGGAGGGGGATAACCTGGTGGTGAGCCTCCCCTTTGAGGATATGCAGTGGCGCAGGGATTATCCTTTAATTAAGATCAAGGTCCTCCCGTATCTCGGCGCGGGCAGTACCGGGGAGGAAGGCTTTATCCTGGTGCCGGAAGGAAGCGGCGGTATCATCAGCTTCAATAACGGTAAAAATATGCAAAGCGCTTATTATACCGATGTGTACGGCTGGGATGAGGCCCTGCTGAGGGATTCGCTGACGGATAATACCCGTTCGGAGTACCCGGTCTTCGGGATATCCAAAGAGGGCGGCTCCATGCTGTGCATGCTTGAGAATTATGGCTGCACCGCTTCCATCGAAGCGGATGTAAGCGGCCGGAATCACAGCTATAACTTCGCCGCGGCCACCTATACCACACTTCACGCCTCCGCTCTCAACCTATCCGCCAAGACGGATAAGACGGTAATGGTATTCGAAGCGGAGAAGCCCGCAGGAGAGATCAAGCAAAGATACAGCTTTCTTGATACAACGGACTACATAGGAATGGCAGGGGCATACCGGTCCTATCTTATGGAAAGGTACCCTGAGCTTCAAGTACAGCAGGAGAGCAATGTCCCTGTGAATATCACCCTGATCGGTGCCATTGATAAAGTAAAGCAGCGTCTGGGATTGCCCGTATCGGTTCCGGAAGCCTTAACCACTTATGAGGAGGCTGCGGCTATCCTCCGTGACCTGCAGGACAGCGGCTACCGGAGGCTGTCCGTTAAGTATGAGGGCTGGATGAACGGCGGGATAAAACAAAGCGTACCGTCTAAGATAAAAACCGTAAGGGAGCTTGGAAGCAGGAATGAGCTGAAGGAATTCATCCGGCAGGCAGGAGAGCTGGATGTCCCCGTATATCTTGGCGGTATGACGCAATATGCCTATGAAACAGGAGTCTGGGACGGATTTGTCAGTACCCGGGATGCGGCCAGGTACACGAGCCGTGAACAGGTAAAGCTATATAACTTCTCTCCGGTCTACTTCGGGGTGGAGGACTGGAGGGACAGCTACTATCTTGTAAAGCCGCAGCTTATCCTGCAGTATATGAACAACCTGGCAGGGGCTGCCAGGGAATATCAGGCGGGAGTGGCATTTTCCGATATCGGATATCTGGTCAGTGCCGACTATAATCCCAAGAATCTGACCACAAGGCAGGAGGTCATAGACCTTCAGACAGCAGAGCTCGGAAGTATCGCGGCCGGAGGTACTGATATCATGCTGCGGGGCGGCAATGATTATGTCCTGCCCTATGCCGGCTTTATCACGGATATGAACCTGGAAGGGACAAAATACCACATCCTCGACTATATGGTTCCCTTCTACAGTGCAGCAATCCATGGCTTAGTGGATTATACGGGCGTATCCCTGAATCTGTCCGGAGATTATCATCAGGCCGTCTTAAACAGTGCGGAGAACGGCGCAGGCTTATCCTTCACCTTTATGAAAGAAAGCTCCGACCCTTTGCAGGATACCTTCTATACCTATCTGTTCGGCGCGGATTACGACAGGTGGAAGGAAGAGGCAGCTTCCATCTACCTAAGATACAATGAGGAGATGGGACATTGCTTCAACCAGTATATCACCGGACATGAGCGTCTGGCTGAGGGTGTCCATGTAACCGGATATGAGGACGGCACCAGGGTATATGTCAATTATAATTATGAGGCTTATGAGCACGGCGGTCTGATAATTCCGGCAAGAGATTATTACGTGGAAAGGAGGTAACCCCATGGCAAGGAAAAAGCATCAGGATCTTAGGGTAAGGAAGGCGATTACCGGATATCTGTTCATCCTTCCGTTTATCATAGGCTTTATCGCCTTTATGGTGATTCCTCTTGTGGAATCCTTTCGGATGGTCTTCAGCAATGTGGTCATCGGTATCGGCAACGGAGGCTTTCTGCTGGAATTCACCGGCTGGGCCAATCTGAAAAAGGCTTTCACCGTGGATCCGGAGTTCACCCGTTTCTTAACAGAGGAGCTGTCCCGTATGGCGATCCAGGTACCAACTATTATCATTGTCAGTTTCTTCATGGCGCTGCTGCTGAACCAGAATTTTAAGGGGAGAGCCTTGGTCAGAGCCATATTCTTCCTGCCGGTAATCCTGTCCTCGGGAGTCCTGGTGGGTCTGGAATATGATAACACCCTGCTGGCGGGAATGCAGGATTATATTGAAGCGAACACTCAAACCTCCAGTATAACGGCCGTTCTGGAACGGATCCTGTCCAACAGCGGCTTCGGAGCAGGTTTTCTGGAGATCGTATACGGCATTGTGAATAATGTATATGATGTGGTCATCGCTTCGGGTATCCAGATCATCATATTCCTGTCGGGACTTCAGACCATCTCCAAAAGCATGTATGAGGCAGCCGTCATCGAGGGCTGCACCGCCTGGGAGAGCTTCTGGAAGATAACCCTTCCCATGGTAAGCTCCGTGGTTCTTGTGAATGTTATCTATACCATTGTCGATTTCTTCATGAGGACGGATAACCAGGTCATGACCAAGATCACGGATACCATGATGCAGAAGATGGATTACGGCTTCAGCTCAGCTATGGCCTGGATCTACTTTGTAGCGGTTATCATCATCATTGGCATATTCACGATCATTACGTCAAGGTGGGTGTACTATTATGAATAATACGAAGAAGCTGCAAATGGAAGGTTTTTTAATAAGAAACAGAAAATCAGGAGGATATCTCCTTCGCAAGCTTATATGGAGAAGAGTATACCAGTTCATAAGGGCGGTACTTCTATTCGGGCTTTGCTTCCTGATACTTCAGCCGCTGCTTAACAAGATATCCTTAAGCTTCATGAAGGAACGGGATCTCTATGACCCCACTATTATCATCGTACCGCGGAACTTCACTACGGAGAATTACCGGCTCATGAACCAGCTGATTGATTTCTGGAAGTCTTTGCTGAATTCCTTCGGTATATCGGCCCTGGTCAGCGTATTGCAGGTAGCCTTCTGCACCCTGATCGGTTACGGCTTTGCCAGGTTCCAGTTTCCTTTTAAGCGGTTCTGGTTCGCCTGCGTGATACTGGTGATTGTGGTGCCTCCCCAGACTATCATGTCCTCCCTGTACCTGAATTTCCGGTTCTTTGATATATTCGGCATTATCAGGATGACTACCGGGAAGACCCTGAACCTTCAGAATTCCATTATTCCATACGTCCTGATGTGCATCACAGGGGTCGGGCTGAAGAGCGGACTGTACATATTCCTGATCCGGCAGTACTTCAGAGGGATACCCAAGGAATTGGAGGAAGCGGCATATGTTGACGGATGCGGCAGCTTTGGTACCTTTGTACGGATCCTGTTACCGGATGCAACGCCCATCCTGACCTCCTGCGCCTTGTTTGCCTTCGTATGGCAATGGACGGATTCCTTCTACTCCAAGATGTTCCTGGGCAATATAACCCTGCTCTCCAAGAAGCTGACCTCCATCTCAGGCCTGCTGTCGGACTACCTGGTATCCATCTACGGCAGAGGAGCAAGACCCTCCATTGCCTATGGACAGATGATGATATCAACCGGCATGATTATGGCGATCATCCCTTTATTATTGATCTACATCGTGGCGCAGAAGGGGTTTGTAGAGAGCTTAAGCCAGACCGGACTTAAGATGTGACCCATGATAGAAGGTGCAGGGTGCGCCGGCTGATTCGGCTTTTGTTATGCGGCCTGGCTGTTAATGAGCGAGGCAGGCGTCCGTGTCACTTTACTATAAATATTTAAAAGGAGGATTATATTTATGAGAAAGATTATCAAAAAAATTTTATCCGTGCTATTCGTACTCGTATTTAGTGTATCCCTGTTCGCTTCCTGCAGTGCAGATCCCGACACTGAGACCGGGAATACCCCGACGGCAACCACGGCGCCGGAGAATGCACCGGATGACGCCGGGGAACAGGAACCAACCGCCACACCGGAACCTGACATCGACCTTGGGGGCATGGAGATCATCATAGGTGACTGGTGGTCGTCGGAGGAACCGGGAGAACCCACCAATGCAAGAGAAGAAGCAACTCTGGAATATCGACAGATGATCCAGAAGAAATATAACTTCACCATGAAGCAGATAGCCGTATCAGACTGGTATGGTATGCAGGAGACCTTTACGACCACCACCATGGCCGAGGATCCTGCGGCAAGCATATTCCTCTTACAGACCGACTGGATCCAGCAGCCTCTGTCCAATGGTTTGATGTATGATTTGTCTACCCTGGAGGAATATGATTTTACGGAAAGCAAATGGAATTCATCAGTCCGGGATATCATGACCTACGGAGACTCGATCTATGGTATGGCCCAGGGGAAACCGGAGCCCAGGATAGGTGTATTCTGGAATAAGCGCTTATTCCAGGAAGCAGGGCTGGATCCCGATCTTCCTTATGATTTACAGGCCAGCGGCGAATGGACCTGGGATAAATTCGAAGAGCTCTGCGCTAAGTTGACCATTGATAATAATAATGACGGTACGATTGACAGCTATGCTACCGGAAGCTTCTCCGTGGACTTCTACCGCGGTGCGGTGGTAAGCAATAATGCGCGCTTTATCGGCAAGGATGAGAACGGTAAATACTACAATGCCACACTGGAGCCAAACTTCCTTGAGGCGGTCCAATGGGCTACCGGCATTGTTGAGAAGGGCTATGAGATGCAGCCCCTCCCGGATTCCAACTGGGATTGGTTCATCTCTGCCTTCCATGATGCCAAGGTGGCCATGACCTTTGCGGAGCAGTACAAGGTAAGCAACTGGGCCGATATGACCGATGACTGGGGCTTCGTTCTGTGCCCTAAGGGACCTAAGGCAAGCAGCTACGGTGCGTTTTATTTTGATAATATTGCTGTTATGCCCTCCAGTCTGGATGAGGAGACTGCGAAAAAGGTGGCATTTGCCTACAATCTGTGGACCGATCCTACTCCCGGCTATGAGGATGATGAGGAAGGCTGGAAGGATAATTACTATACCAGATTCCGTGATGAGAGAGCGATTGATGAGACCCTTACCCTGCTGTATGACCCTTCCACCATCGTAAGCGATGAACGGCTGCCTTTCGTATACGGAACAAGCTTTGGTCAGATCATTTATAATGTATACAGCCTGGCTAACACCCCGGCCGAACGAATAGAAACGATTGCAGGAATGTGGGAAGCATTGCTGGAGGATGCAAACAAGTAATCCTGGTACTGTATAAATAAGGGGTGCAGGGTCTGTATTCGGAAATTACAGGCTGTGCACCCCGTATCAAGCGGGGTGATCGGCGGAATGGAGCCTTATATGAAATTGCTATATAAAAAAAAGATAAGTACGTTCCTGTGCTTTCTGCTATGCATCGGCATGGTCCTGACAGCATGCAGCCGTACTGGCGGGGAAGATAAGAATGATGGGGGAGAAGAGGTGTCCGGGACCGGAACAGCCGTGGATGAAGACGATGCGGAGGAGGATACTGTGCAGAACGGTGAGGGCGGCACAGGGCAGGACGATGCCGGGGCAGACGCCGAGGAGATAAGAAATTATGCGGAAATTTATGCTTCCACCGGTGAATTACCCAGTCTTGCCGAGGTTTATAAGGATCAATTCCTTATGGGAGTCGCTTTATCAAAGGGGGATATATTAAACAAGGATAGGGCAGAGCTATCTGCCGGCCAGTTCAACAGCCTGACCGCCGGAAATGAGATGAAAGCGGATAACACTCTGGATCTGAATGCTTCACAGGCTTTGGGTGATGAAGAATATCCGGTGGTTAATATGGGATATGCCGATGCGCTCTTAAAGTTTGCCAATGAGCATGGAATGAAGGTGCGGGGACATACCCTGATCTGGCACCAGCAGACCCCAAGATGGCTGTTTACCGTAGGTTTCAGCGCCAGAGCGGATGCCCCCCTCGTAACCAGGGAAGTGATGCTGGCCAGGATGGAGAATTACATCAGGCAGGAGATGGAATATGTAAACCAGAATTATCCCGGTGTACTGTACGCCTGGGATGTGGTAAATGAAGCAATCAATCCGGGAGACGGACATGAGAAGGGCATCCGTACGGAGAGCAATCTCTGGTATGAGGTGATCGGTGAGGATTATATTGAGATGGCCTTTACCTTTGCCCGCAAATATGCCGCACCGGGGCAGAAGCTGTTCTATAATGATTACAATACCTATGAAAAAGAAAAGCTGTTTCTGATCATAAATCTTGTTGAGGAACTGAAAGAGAAGGGAATTATCGACGGCATCGGAATGCAGGACCATCTGAAGATCGATTATCCCAATACCATTGATTACCAGTATGCCATCAATAAATATGCCGAATTAGGATTAGAGATTCAGATAACTGAATTGGACATAGATACTCCCGAAGAAACCCAAAGCTCCATGGAACGGCTTGCCATAAGATACCAGTCAATCATGAACATTCTGATAAGCAGTAACGAGAAAGGGAATGCCAATATTACGAGTGTTACCTTCTGGGGCCTGACGGATGACCATTCCTGGCTGAATCGTAACGGTGCCCCAACCTATCCCCTGTTATTCGACAAGGAGCTTCAGCCAAAGAGGGCTTACTTCGGCGTACTAAGGGATGATTCCGTGAGCCTGGTCTGGAAGGCTTCCGACTATACGGACAATACGGATTCGTCCGGTAATACGGCAGAAGAGCCGGATTATGAAGCCATGATAAAGCGGTCGTTGATCACAACCGGCAATAATTACCGGATAAAGCAGGTCATGGAGAAGGCACGCAGCGGCAAAGAAGTGAATATTGCATATATCGGCGGATCCGTTACCGAAGGAGCAGGAGCGACGAATAATACTCTGTGCTATGCATACCAGTCCTATCTGTATTTTCAGGAGACTTACGGTTCGGGAGATAAAAGCAATGTGAAATTCATCAATGCGGGAATGTCGGGAACTCCCTCCAGCCTGGGGATTATCCGCTATGACAGGGATGTGGCGGGGAACGGCAGTGTGCAGCCCGATCTTGTATTCATAGAATTTGCAGTGAATGATTATCAGGAGCCTACCGGGGGAGAAGCCTATGAAAGCATGGTAAGGAAGATTCTGAATGCACCCAACAGGCCTGCTGTGGTCTTATTGTTCAGTGTATTTAAGTCAAAGTGGAATATGCAGGAGGATTATAAGCCCTTAGGCTATTATTATGAGCTTCCCATGATCAGCATACTGGATGCGGTAGTGCCCGAATTGGCAGAAGGCCGCATGACAGATGCGGAGTTCTTTGCAGATGAATATCATCCTAAGGACTACGGACACAAAATCATGGCCGACAGTATCAGTTATTATTATAAGACAGTAGAGCAGGAGCAGACGGCTGCGTCGGACAATAATATACCGCCGGTTCCGAAGACCGGCAATGCTTATGAGGATATCCGGATGCTGGACTCCGCTTCAAAGGACAGTAAGATTGCCATACAAAAGGGCGGCTTTACTTCTACGGACACTGCCATAGGAGGCTTCCAATATGACTATAACAGGAAAACCTTCCCGAATAACTGGATGCATGGGGCCTCAGACGGCCAGGAAAGCTTTATAATGACCCTGAATTGTAAAAACCTCTTAATGGTATTCAAGGCAAGCTCCGGCAATTCCTTCGGCACGGCAGAGATCTATGTGGACGGCAGATATATTAAAAGTATTAACGGCTACCAAAGCGGAGGCTGGAACAATCCCGTCACGGAGCTGTTATTCAGCGAAGAACGCCCGGCTGAGCATACAATTGAGATAAAGATGGCAAAGGACAGCCAGGATAAGAATTTTACCATTCTGGCATGGGGTTATACACAATAATTACACAGCCTGTAAATGGCATGTGACACAATGATTACTAACGCTCTTAATAAAAGGAGGCAACGCTAAGGATGAGTGGAGGAGCATATTACACAGGGCAATATCCTGATTTATTCGCTGAGGCAGGAATTGGTCCGCACGAAATTGATCAAAGAATCCGAAGGACTTTTCATCAGATATTCTTTGATGAGTATGAAAAATTCTATCATGATCTGGGAACTGATATGGGATATATGGTGGATACGGGCAATAACGATGTCAGGTCGGAGGGTATGAGTTATGGCATGATGATGGCTGTCCAGATGGACAGACAAGATATATTTGACCGGCTCTGGCTTTTCGCGAAGACCTTTATGTATCAAAGCAGCGGAATATATGAAGGGTATTTTGCATGGTCGGTATCACCGGAGGGGAATAAGAATTTTGAAGGACCGGCTCCGGACGGGGAAGAATACTTTGCTCTGGCACTGTTTTTTGCAGGCAGCCGCTGGGGTGATAAGGAGCCCCCTTTTGATTACAGCCTTCAGGCGAAAGATATTTTAAGGCATTGTATTCATCAGGCAGAACTGGTTCCCGGCGGCAGCCCCATGTGGAATCTGCAGAATTACTGTATTAAATTCGTACCGGAGGCAGAATTTTCGGATCCCTCCTATCACCTTCCGCACTTTTATGAGCTTTTTGCCGGGCTGGCGCATGAGGAAGACAGGGAATTCTGGAGAACAGCAGCGGAGGAAAGCCGTAAATACCTGCATCTGGCCTGTCATCCTGTCACGGGCATGGCTTCCGAATATGCGGAATATGACGGCACTCCCAAGCGTTTGTTCCATGACGGGCAATTTTATTCCGATGCATACCGGGTGGCGATGAACATCGGCTTGGACGCGGCATGGTTTCACAAGGATGAGACACTGGGTGATATTACAGACAGGCTTCAGACCTTCTTCAGCGAGAGAACGAAGCTTGGAGAATATGCCAATTATATGATTGACGGAACAGCTCTGGACCAGCCTGCACTGCATCCGGCCGCCATCATTGCCACGAATGCGGCAGGCTCACTGGCCGCACGGGGCAGATATGCTTCCGACTGGGTGAGGAGCTTCTGGAACACGCCTCTGCGTACCGGAGAACGGAGATATTACGACAATTGCCTGTATTTCTTTTGTCTGCTTATGCTTTCCGGAAGGTACCGGATCTATGTATAAAACTGATTTATGTCAACCGGATCAAGAATTAATGTATAAGAATTAATAGGTTGGTTTTCCGTATGCAGAATTATCAGGGGCTGCCGCATCAAGTACAATTAATTGTATCTGGTGCGGCAGCCCCTGATTCTAAATAATTATTGATAAAAGTGCTGTTTTATATGCGTCGTAATTCAAATAACAATGCATTAAGCTTTTGATTTCTTCTTATTGATACCGGAACCAATTCCGCAGGCAAGAGCGCCTAAGCCAAAGATAAGAGCGGAGGATGCAACTCCGGTCTTAGGTACATCGGAAGCTGCAGCTTCGGTAGTTTCAGCGGCTTCAGCAGCCGGAGCTTCCTCGGCAGCCTCTTCGGCAGTACCTTCAGCATCAGGCCAGGTAACAAGAACAGTACCTGCTTCATCCTTGAATTCCAGCTTTGCTACAGCAAGGGGACCTTCCGTTTTGTTCTGCAGGTTAACAACGATTTCACAATATGAAGTGAAACTGCCGTCCATATCCGAGGTTAAAACTACCTCGCCATCTACTGTCTGGTCAGTCAGTCTGGTAGGTTTCCAGCCCTGGATGTCGGAGTTGTAGATCAGCTCGGCATCAAAGGAAGCTTTACCGGTAACCGTAATATCAACAGAACGTACCTGCTGTGCAACCTCTTCGGTTGAAATAGCAAAACCGCCGCCCGTCAGCTTGACCCAAACATCATTATCGGTAGCTGCGGCTGCTTCATTGGGATACTCAAAAGGTAATTCCCACTTCTCTCTGGCCATGGCTGTTCCGGCCATCATGGAAACTAATAGTACTGTTGTTGCAAAAACTGCCAAAATCTTGTTTCGTAAACGCATACATTTCCCTCCTTGATTATTAGGTAGATAGTGCAATCAGGTGACAGACGCACCTGTCTTACATTCCTATTATAAATAAAAATATCCTCCATGGCTTCTTGTTACTTGCTATTTACTAATCAAATATTGCTATTTTGTAATTATTGTGAATTATCCCAATAGCAGGCAGAGGTTATTGGAGGAATTTAACAAAGATAGCAATAACTGAGTAAAAGAAAGCAATTGTTGAGAAGTATATTGACTAAATTAACTATATAATTAATTTGTGGATGTAAAAATCTAACATGTATAGAGGAGGGTATGTTATGAAACGTATTACAGCTTTATTTTTCACCTGCTTATTCCTGATGTCCCTGGTTTTGACCGGATGCGGCTCTAAATCCGATGAAGGCTCCGACACGGGGGGAGCAGCAGAAGTTACCGACGATCCGAATGTTAAGGTGATCAACGTTTGGAGCTTTACCGATGAAGTTCCTAAGATGCTCGATAAATATATAGAGCTTTACAAGGAAAAGAACGGTAAGGATTTTCCCTTTGAGATCAAGACGACGATTATCGCCACCACGGACGGCGCTTACCAGCCGGCACTGGATCTGGCATTATCCGGAGGCGGTGCGGATGCACCCGACATATTCTGCGCAGAGAGCGCATTCATTCTGAAATATACACAGGGTGATGCATATGAGTATGCTGCTTCTTACAAAGATCTCGGCATCGACGTAGATGCTTTGCTAACGGAAGCCGATATCGCCCAGTATACGGTAGATATCGGAACAAATCCCGACGGTGATCTGGTGGGCCTTGGTTATCAGGCAACCGGCGGAGCATTCATTTATCGCCGCTCCATCGCAAAGGAGGTCTGGGGTACGGACGATCCTGCGACCATAAAGGATAAGATCGGTCCCGGCTGGGATAAGTTCTATGCGGCTGCAGCAGAATTAAAGGCCAAGGGGTATGGTATCGTATCCGGCGACGGTGATATCTGGCATGCGGTTGAGAACAGCTCCGAGAAGCCCTGGATTGTTGACGGCAAGCTCTATGTTGATCCCAAGCGTGAAGAGTTCATAGATCTTTCCAAGAAGCTCAAGGATAATGGTTATCACAATGACACCCAGGACTGGACGGATGCCTGGTATGCCGATATGAAGGATGCGGGAGCTCAGAAGATCTTCGGCTTCTTCGGTCCCGCATGGTTGATTAATTATGTAATGGCCGGAAACTCCGGCGGAGAGGCACCCGGCGAAGGTACCTACGGCGACTGGGCTGTGAGTGAGCCTCCGGTAGGCTTCTTCTGGGGCGGCACCTGGGTTCTTGCCAATAAGGATTCCAAGATAAAGGCTACGGTCGGTGATATCATTGAATGGATCACACTGGACAGTTCCGAGACGGGACTTCAGTATTACTGGGCAAACGGAACCCTGAACGGACCCGGCGGAACCAAGGATACGGTTGCTTCCGGTACTGTGATGAAGAAATCCGACGGTAAGCTGGATTTCCTCGGCGGCCAGAATATGTTCGATGTATTCGTTCCTGCCGGAGAATATGCTACCGGTACGAATAAGACGCAGTATGACGAGACCATCAACAGCTACTGGCGCGGTCAGGTACGTGAGTATACTGCCGGCAATAAATCCCGTGAACAGGCAATCATTGACTTTAAGCAGCAGGTTGCAGACAATCTTGATGTAATTGTAGAATAGAATATTATTTCGTGATAAGACAGATTAGGAACCGCTAATCTGTCTTATCACGGATAAATACGGAGGTGAACGATTATGCGACATAAGGGCGTCAGCTACGCTAAATACGGGTACATATTCTGCATTCCTTTTGTTATCGCGTTCCTTGTATTTTCGCTGTATCCCATATTTTATACGGCTGTCATAGGTTTTACCGATTTTAAAGGATTGGGAAAAACAGATTTTAATTTTCTTGAAAATCCGTTTCAGAATTTCACGTTGATTTTAAATAACCCGTCCTTTCGGAAATCATTATCAAATACAGCGATAATCTGGATCATTAATTTCATACCGCAAGTATTCCTCGCGCTCCTGCTTACCGCCTGGTTCACCAGCAACCGCCGCAAGATAAAGGGTCAGGGTGTATTTAAGGTTCTGTTCTATATGCCGAATATCATAACGGCTGCCACCATAGCAATATTATTTAATTCATTATTCGGATATCCCATGGGTCCGGTGAACGATTTATTCCAGACACTGGGGCTGTCGGAGGGACCCATTAACTTTCTTGTCCAGAAATGGACTGCCAGAGGCATCGTATCCTTTATCCAGTTCTGGATGTGGTACGGATACACGATGATCGTATTGATATCAGGTGTACTTGGTATGAATCCGGAGCTTTTTGAGGCATCGGAGATTGACGGTGCAACCGGAGCACAGACTTTTTTCTACATAACGATTCCGAACTTAAGGACGATTCTTCTTTATATGATGATTACAAGCCTGATCGGCGGCCTGCAGATGTTCGATATACCCAGGCTGTTCCTGATGGGCGGGCCGGACAGCGCTACGCTGACCGCCAGCGTATTCATATATAACCAGGCATTCAGCGGCAGCTATATGTATAACAGGGCGTCAGCCGCAAGTATGATCATGTTTCTCATAATAGCGGTATTGTCAGCTGCTATCTTTTATATTATGAGAGATAAATATGCTGCTCAGTTGAATAGAGATAAGAAAAATCAGGAGAAGGCGATCAAAAGAGAAGAAAAGGCAGCAAGGAGGGAAACCGTATGAAGCGTGATTCGCATATGACCAGACGCGTTGCTGATATTGTTATCTACATTGTCTGCATTTTCCTGGCTATTTTGAGTATCCTGCCCTTTTGGATCATGTTTATGAATGCTACCCGCAGTACCTTCGAGATTCAGCAGCATGCCATATCGCTGGTACCGTCAAAGTATATGATGAGTAATCTGGCAGTATTGCTTGGCAAGAGCTTTAATCCGATGAAAGGCTTTGTCAATTCATTGATAATCTCTACGGGAGCTACCGCTTGTGCAGTATACTTCTCATCCCTTACGGCATATGCCCTGGTAGTATATGACTGGAGACTGCGTCAGCCTTTTTTCACGTTTATCCTGGCCGTGATGATGATACCGGCACAGATTACAAGCATCGGTTTTTATCAGTTCATGTACCGCATCAATATGACGAACAGCTTCCTGCCCCTGATACTGCCCTCGATCGCCGCTCCGGCCATCGTATTTTTCATGCGGCAGTACCTGCTGGGCTCGTTAGCCCTTGATATTGTGAATTCAGCACGGATTGACGGCGCCGGTGAATTCTATACCTTCAACCGGATTGTTCTGCCGATCATGAAACCCGCTATAGCGACCCAGGCCATATTCTCATTCGTAGGAAGCTGGAACAACCTCTTCATGCCGTTGATCCTGCTTACCGATAATGATAAATATACCATGCCGATCATGGTTAGTCTTCTGAGGGGAGATATCTATAAAACGGAATACGGGTCGATTTATCTGGGATTGTCATTGACGGTACTGCCGCTTTTTATTATCTATTTCCTGCTATCGAAATATATTATCGCAGGTGTGGCATTAGGAAGCATGAAGGAGTAAGCCGGCGGTGTTCCTGATCCTGAAAGGACGGCAAACACACCGGGCATTATAAAAAGCAGAGAGCAGTCAGATTACATATGCCCTTGCAGCAGACAGTTTAAATAATAAAAACTGTTTACTGCAGGGGCATATCATTTCAACTGCATCTCTGCTTTTTTTGTTTGTAATTTTATCCGGAATATTGGGTGATGCATCAAGAATCAATTCAAATATTATAATCAATCCAGATAATGTAATCAATCCGGATGTTATAATCAATCCAGATAATGTAATCACCCCAGATAATGTAATCAATCCAGAAGTTATAATCACCCAGATAATATAATTAATCTAGAAGTTATAATCACCCAGATAATGTAATTAATCTAGAAGTTATAATCACTCAGATATTATAATCAACCCGGATATTATAATTAACCAGATATTATAATTCACCCCAATATTGTAATTAAGCCGGGCATTATTTTTCAATATATAATGCTTCCGGAGTCCATTGGACACTGACATACTCGTAGAAACCGGAATCCTTTATGCCTTCCTGGACATAGCAGGCGGGGAATACGGCAGCCACAGGGAATAACAGGGCGTGTTCATTCACAAGCTTGACGGAAGCGGTCTTTAACAGTTCTTTTTTGGTATCCAGATCGGTGGCTTCCAGTGCTCCGAATAAAGCCTCCTCATAGTCCTCCGGATGTGCCATCATTTTTAAGTAATTCACACCCTTTGAAGAATACAGGCGGACATAGTTGTTGGTGAAGTCCATCTTGGATGCTCCGGCTCCGGTTATAATACCGCCGTCGTAGATTCCTTCCGCCTTCTGTGAATTGAAATCGGCGGATTCCACGGTTTTGATGTCTGCCGTAATACCGATATCCAGCAGAGAAGCCTGAAGCAGAACGGCTATGTTGTTGTTGCTGGAGATGGTGGTAACCGTTGTCTGGAAGCCGTTAGGATAACCTGCATCCGCCAGCATTTTCTTAGCAAGCTCCGGATCGTAGCTGATGAAATCACAATTCTCATCATAGCCCCAGGATCCGGGAACGCCGAACTGTGTTACGGGAATACCTCTTCCCCCGGTCAGGGAATATGCGTACCCTTCCCAGTCAATTGCATGCATAACGGCTAGACGTACATTTACATCATAAAACGGGGAGCTTTCATCGCCGCTGCAGAACATGGCATATTTAATCTGTCCGAGATCCGGTGAATCCAGGGCAATATTCGTATATTTATCGTCCAGCAGGGTGATTACGGTGGCATCGCCTGTGGGGAGGATGTCGATTTCCCCGTTCATAAAGGCGGACATCTGGGATGTGGGATCGGTGATCCAGACGATGGTTAATTCATCCAGGTAGGGCTGTCCCTCGATCCAGTAATTTTCATTTTTTGCATAGGTAATATGGGAGCCCTGCACATATTCGGAGATTTTATACGGACCTGTACCCACAGGGTTGATGGCTGCCCAATCCTCCCCGTTATCCTGAAACGCCTTGGGAGAATAGACATATACCTCGCCCAGGACCGTAACCCGGTTATTGGCCCAGGAATCATAGGTAAGAACCACCGTGTATTCATCCTTTGCCTCATAGGAAACCGGGCTTCCGATCTCAGAGGCCTTGCCGCCTTCCGTCATCTTATCAAAATTCCAGATCAAGGACTCGGCATTAAAGGGAGTACCGTCACTGAACAGGATGTTCTGCTTTAATGTTACGGTGCAGGTAAGTGTCTCGGGATCGGAGACAATGGATTCTGCCAGCCAGCCGTTGGTGTCTCCCGCTTCGTCGACCCGTCCCAGGGATTCCAGGGCCGGTGCCGCCGATGCCCTGTCACCGGTAGAAGCAGAGAAAGGGAGAAAGAAGGTGGTAGGCTCATCGGCATAGCACAGGGTTACACTTCCGCCGTACTTATCCTCCGAGGCAGCAGCGGTCGCTTCCGGTCCGGCTCCCTGTGTGGGTGCGGAACCCGTGGGCTGGGAACCATTGTCTGAGGCAGGTTTGTTGCTGCAGGCAGTAACTGAACTAACAATTAATACAGCTGCCAGTAAAAGGGATAATACTCTTTTCATTTCATAATCCTCCTTATTATTAAAACCCGCACATTCTTTTATGAATTCATGAATTGTGCACATTTTATATTTTACATTTTAAATTTACCTAAAAAACAGTCAGTTTGCATTGTATCTGCAATATAATAATTCAGAGTTTATTTGTTTTAACAACACACCGGGCTGTAATTATGCTATTGCGATCTATGTTCTGGAATTATTAACCAATAAAAAGCGGATTGAAAAGTTAGTATAATCCATTATAATGGGTATATGCAAATTCAAGGAACCGATCAGGGGTTGTCAGTAAGCTCCGGATACCGTGCAGGTAACATGGACTGTGTAATAAGGAGGTTTATCAGTGATAAATGTAGAACTTGTCCGCGACTATGCAACGAAGATCCACCGTCAGCTCGGCATTAATATAAATATTATGAATGAAAAGGGTATTATTATAGCCAGCGGCACACCTTCCCGTGTGGGGGATTTTCATTTGGTTGCGTATGAGCTTATTAAGAGCAGGAATTTTGTGAGTATTATTGAAAAGACCTCCGAGGATCTGATCGGCGTCGCCGAAGGGGTAAACATGCTGCTGGTGGAACGTATGGAGCCCATAGGGGTGGTAGGGATCTCGGGAAAGCCGGAGGAGGTCATGCCCATGGTAAAGATGGCCAAGCTCACCATCGAGTCATTCTTCTTTCACAGCAACACGAGCCAGTCCGATATGATCGAAGCCCAGAATATCAGCAAGTTCCGGGATGCCCTTTTATTCGAACAGCCCATCAATCCCTCCCGCATCTTTCAGCTGGCAACGAAGGTGGGAATACGGGATAATGTGTACCGGGCAACCGTCATAATACATACAACGGGGGATAATTCCAAGGAGGCCAGCCAGTTTATTTATCAAAGCTATCAGGCAGCCTGGAAAAAAGCCCAGGATATCTTATTTCCAATCGACGGACAGCATCTTATATTAATAAAATCCTTTCCGAAATTCGAACCGGCATATTTCAGGGAGAGTATGAAGGAGCTGTTCGATTCTTTAACGGACATGCTTGAGGTCAAGCGGGAATTTAAGGACTTTGTTACTACGAAATTTTATTATACCATACCTACGGATTCCCTGATCCACTACAGGAATTCCTATGACTGCCTTAAGTGGCTGGAGGATCATGTCAGGTTCCGGCCGGAATCAATATACTTTATGAATGATTACATTATTGATTATATGATCAGCAGCATCAGTCCCGATCTTCTCAATCCCATCTTTGACAGCTACCGGGATATCGTGGATAACTACCTGGATAAGGAGCTTTTCCATACAACGGCGGTGGCATTGGCTGCTACGAATATGAAGCCCGCCGAGGCGGCAAAGGAATTGTTCGTACACAAGAATACGGTTTTGGCAAGGACCAAAAAATTCAAGGAAATACTTGGATTGCAGCCGCTCAGCAATACAAACGATGCCATACTGCTGCTTGCCATCGATAGCTATCTGGCCAAAAACCGCTGAGATGATATGATAGAATAATAAATATTAACCGGGCTGCCGCCATATGAATTTGCGACAGCGGCCTGCACAATGAAATAGTATCCACAGCATGGAAATGCGTCTTAAACGGCCTTAAAAAAATCCAGATCAAGACGCTTTTTTCATGCATAATTTTCCGGAAAAGGGATTATAGGCTGACTCCTGTTTCATTCATTTCACCTTATTGTTTTATTAGAACAATATTCCCGATACTTTGTGTGTTCTTAACATAATGCACTTAGGACCGATATTTTATACAATAGTAGCATGCTTGGCAGATAATGCATCCGTGCCGTGAGGGATGCGTCCCCGGAGAAGCCTTTTTTCTTTGCGGGATGCTGCGGCATAAGTTCAGGAATACAGTAAGTAACGGAGGTTTATCAATGGGAAAGTATATCCTAAAAAGATTGGGACAGACAGCAATTGTAATACTGATACTATCATTTCTGGTATTCATGCTGGTATCCATGCTGCCGGGAGATCCGGTCTATGCCATGCTGGGAGGAGAGATCTCCCAGGAGACTTACCAAAGATGGTATCAGGCGCTTAATTTGGATAAACCTATCCTGGTCAGATATCTTTTATGGCTGTGGGATGCAGTACGCCTGGATTTCGGGATGTCGGCCAGCTATCATATGCCGGTGGTGGACGTCCTGGCGGAACGCATACCTACCACTATGTATTTTTCACTGCTGTCTTTTATTATCAGTATCCCCATAGGAGTTATCCTGGGAATATTAAGTGCGGTATACCGGGGTAAAAAAACAGATACCATCGTTACCATGACGGCAAATATCACCTGCTGCCTGCCGCAGTTCTGGCTGAGTGTTATATTCTTATACATATTTTCCATGAAGCTCGGCTGGCTTCCGGCCTTTGGATTTACTTCGCCTGCGGTGGATTTTGTGAAAAGCATGAAGCAGACAATCATGCCTCTGACCTGCCTGACCCTGGGCGGCATTGCTTCCGTGGCGCGTCAGACCAGATCCAGTATGCTGGAGGTCATCCGCCAGGATTATGTCCGGACTGCCAGGTCCAAGGGATTGACGGAGAGAAGGGTGATTTATCTCCATGCATTGAAGAATGCGCTGATTCCGGTTATTACCCTGATGGGTCTCAGGCTTGGCATGCTAATCGGAGGCTCCGTATTCGTAGAGTCCGTATTTAATATACCCGGCGTAGGGACCCTGTTTGTAAAGGGGATCCAGGCACAGGACATTCCGTTGATCCAGGCATGTGTCCTGATGATAGCATTTGTATCAAGCGCGGTCAATGTGATTACCGATATCGTATATGCAATCGTTGATCCGAGAATCCGGTTGGGGTAGAAAGAGGTGAAGTCAGTGGAAGAACATAAGGATTTATTAGCTCATAAGCGTATAGTACAAATGCGCAGGAAAGAGAATAGAAAAAAGTTTGTAAAAACATTATTTAGCAGAAAGATCGTATTGGTCAGCTTTGTTGGTGTTCTGGTTTTTATATTTATCGCCGTATTCGCCCCCTTTCTGGCGCCCCATAATCCGAATAAGACCAATCTCCTGGACAGCCTCCAAAATCCGAGCATGAAATACCTGCTGGGGACGGATAATTCCGGCAGAGATGTGCTCAGCCGCGTCCTGTACGGAACCCGGGTCTCCCTGCTGGTGGGAGTGCTGGCGGTAGCCATCGCCTGTGCCGTCGGAACCTTCTTCGGTATGGTGGCAGGCTTCTTCGGAGGGATCATTGACGATGTGATCAACCGTATCAGCGAGGCCATCCGTGCCATACCCCAGATTATCTTTGCCATGGCTTTGTGCGCGGTGTTTGGGGGAGGGATCCTCAACCTGGCGGTTGTGCTTGGGATTTCCAATATGGCGATCTATATCCGAATGATGAGAGGCCAGGTGCTTTCCATCAAAGAGACGGATTATATCATGGCCGGAAAGCTCCAGGGAAACAAAAGCTTTCGGCTGATGTTCCGGCATATCCTGCCCAACAGTATATCCCCCATTATCGTAACCATGACGCAGCAGGTGGGACAGACCATCCTTGCCGAAGCGGGCCTGAGCTTTCTGGGACTTGGCATCAGCCAGCCCACGGCTTCCTGGGGAAGTATCGTAAACGACGGGAGGAACTACCTTCTGCAGAATCCTACGTTCTCCATAGCGCCGGGCATATGTATCGCCTTGCTGGTAATATTCCTGAATACTCTCGGAGACGGGGTGAGAGATGCACTGGATCCGAGGCTCAGAGGTGAAATCTAACGGGAGGAACAGAGTATATGAGTCATCTTTTAGAGATAAATGAAATACGGACCTGTTTTCAGACAAGCGGTTCCAGGGTACGTGCGGTGGATGGTGTCTCCCTCTATCTGGACAGGGGAGAGATCATTGGAATCGTAGGGGAATCGGGAAGCGGAAAATCGGTAACCATGCTGAGTGCACTGCAATTGATCGGTGCACCGGGAAAAGTCGAAAGCGGTGAAGTGCTGCTGGAGGGCATTGACGCCAATCTTCTGACTTATGATACAAACAGCGCGAAGATGCGGGATGTACGGGGCGGCCGAATCAGTATGATCTTTCAGGAGCCCATGACCTCTTTGAATCCGGTACTGACCATCGGCTACCAGATACAGGAAAATATCATACAGCATCTGAAGCTGGGCAGGGAAGAGGCAAAGGCCAGAACCATAGAAATGCTGAAGCTGGTAAAGATCCCGGATGTCGAACAGCGGTTTGATTATTATCCCCAGCAGTTTTCCGGGGGTATGCGGCAGAGGATCATGATAGCCATGGCCATGTCGTCCAGGCCGGATATATTGATCGCGGATGAAGCCACCACCGCCCTGGATGTTACGACCCAGGCACAGCTGCTGGAGATGCTTCGTGATATTGCCAAGGAAACCAATACGGCGGTCATTATTGTGACCCATAACCTGGGGATCGTAGCCCGGTTCTCGGAGCGGATCTATGTTATGTACTCCGGAAGTGTTATGGAGACGGCGCAGACGGCGGATATCTTCAAGAAGCCGGAGCATCCCTATACCAAAAGCCTGCTTCGGGCGATCCCAAGGCTGGATGATCCCAAGGACCGGGTGCTGATTCCCATAGACGGCCTGCCTCCCAATCCTGCTGCCAGGCCGGATTACTGTCCCTTCTATGACCGGTGCGAATACCGTATGGACAAATGCCGTATGGGGCCGAAGCCCGAGCTGAAAGCGGCGGGGACGGACCATTATTCCGCCTGCTGCCTGACCGGGGAAGAGATGGAGGCCAAGGAGGAAGAGGTAAGAAATAAGCCTCAGAAGGAAGCGCCTGTCCGAAGGCTGAAGGAGGACATCTGTCTGGAAGTAAAGGAGATCAGGAAATCCTTTCCCGTCTACCGGGGCGTGATGCGGAAAAAGATCGGTGAAGTAAAGGCCGTCGAAGAGATCTCCTTCCGGGTGAAAAAGGGAGAGACACTGGGAGTCGTGGGGGAATCAGGGTGCGGCAAGACGACCGTGGCCCGGTGCATCATGAGGGTCTATAAACCGGAGGAGGGCAGTATCGTATTTGATGGAACCGATATTGCCGGACTGACGGACAAGCAGATGAGACCCTTCCGGTCCAAGATCGCCATGATCTTTCAGGATCCCTTTTCTTCCCTCGATCCCAGGCAGACCGCAGGCTCCATCGTGGGAGAATCCCTGAAGATCAACAAGAGGTGCCGGACCCAGAAGGAATACGACGACAGGGTGGATGAGCTGTTCCGGCTGGTGGGACTGGACCCGGACTTAAAAGAAAGGGTGCCCCATGAATTCTCCGGAGGCCAGCGCCAGAGGATCGGCATTGCAAGGGCATTATCCTCGGAGCCGGACCTGATCATCTGCGATGAACCCATCTCGGCACTGGATGTCTCCATACAAGCCCAGATCATCAACCTGCTGGAAGAGCTGCAGGCCAAACTGGGGATAAGCTATCTGTTCATAGCCCATGACCTGGCGGTAGTTAAGCATATCAGCGACAGGATCCTGGTAATGTACCTGGGACGGGTCGTGGAGATCGCGGATTGCGAGGCGCTGTACAATAATACCCTGCATCCCTATACCAAAGCCCTGCTGTCGGCTGTGCCGGTGGCCGATCCGGAGGTGGAAGCGGGCAGGATGAGGGTGCCGATCCAGGGAGAGGTCCCAAGTATAGTGAACAGGCCGAAGGGATGTCCCTTCCATGACCGCTGCTGCCAGGTAATGGATCGCTGCCGGGAGGAGATACCCCGGCTTAAGGATGTGGGAGAGGGCCATGAAGTGGCATGCTTCCTGTATGAAAAGTGAGCGCGGGCGCAGTTAAGGGATGCATGACCGGAAGTGTCGGGGCATGCCTGAACAATGCCTGTGCCGGACAGAGGCCCTGCTTTGCGGAAGGCACAGTATGCCGCAGGGCGTTCGAAGCGATGCGGGTGTTTATTCAATACACTCCGGAGCTCCCTCCGAGTATGGGCAAAGTATCAGTAACATCGGGCCGCATAAGCGGCATCAGGCGGGAAGAGTGAAAGAGAATTCAGAAAAGAAAGGATGCCACATACAGCTTTCTTTCACTCCGGGAAGCCTGATACTGCTCTGTGCAGATATCACTTATTTCAGCATCTGATATTTATGCTGATGCCGCGCCGGCGTCAATCGGCGCAGGAACCATTACGCCGTAATCCTATGCCTTGCCTCAGCGCAAATATCAGGCATTGGGTTTAAGTGATATCTACGCAGAGCAGCACCGGTTAATATTTTTTATAAATGTGGCGTATCGCAGGTCTGCGGTATGAAATGGGTGCGAATATGTTTGAGAGTAAGATAAAGGTACAGATTCCCATCATGTCGGATGATTCCGACGAGAAGCTGCTTTTTGCAAAGCAGATGGGGCTGAGGAATGTCTTTGTGATGTTCCGGGATGAAGACAGCAATTATGATTCCGTCATGAGAGTTCTCGAAAGATGCGCTAAATTTGATCTGACGGTAAATGATGCGGGCAATGTAAATATGTATAAGCACCCCTCCATCCACCTGGGGCTCCCGGAGAGAGATGAATGGATCGCAAAATACAATGCGTTCAACCGGGTCCTTGGGAAAGCCGGCATCCGGGTAGGGTATATCACCTGGGACCAGGGGCGTGTATCCACCACCCGCTTTGCCGTAGGTGAGCATACCAGAGGAGCGGTGGGAAGAATCGTGGACATGAAGGAATTAAACAGCCGCCCCCTGATCTTTGACCGGGAATATCAGCGGGAGGAGATGTGGAATAACTTTAAATATTTTATGGACCGGGTACTGCCCGTCTGCGAGGAAGCCGACATACGGCTGGCACTGCATCCCAATGATCCTCCCGTTCCGGCTCTGGAAGGGGTGTGCAATCTGATCCACACGGCGGAGGATTACAAAAGGGCATTTGAAATAACCGGGAACAGCCCGTATCTGGGAATGAAATTCTGTGTGGGCTGCTGGCTGGAAGGCGGGGAAGGGTTCGGCAACCTGCTGGAGGATATTAAATATTTCGTTGAGAAGCAGAAGGTATTCATAGTACATTTCAGAAATGTAAGCAATACCCTTCCCTATTTTGAGGAAACCCTGCTGGAAGACGGTTATATGGATATGTATAAGGTCATGAAGCAGTTTGTGGAATGCGGCTACGACGGAGCGATGCATTGTGACCATGTGCCTGATTTTGCGGAACAATGCGGCGGGAAGGATTCCTCCTTCGCATATTCCACAGGGTATCTGAAGGCATTAATCCACGGTGCGTCCGCAGAGCTCAATTCAGCGGCGGGAAAAAAATAATAGCCAGGAATAGCAGAATGCAGTATAGTTAAGGTTAGTTATTCTTTGGAGGTGCCGTTATGGAGGAATATCAAAATAATAAAGCTGTATTTCAGGGGATTGTCAGAAGTGATAACCGGGTCGGTACAAGAAATTATATCGGAGTAATAGCGACGGAAAACGAATCGGCAACGGTTGCGAGGCAGATCGCCGACTACTTTACGGATGACCGCCTGGCCGGTTACAGGAATATAGACGGCGTCATCCCCTTTATCACTACCCTGGGCGGAGCACTGGATATCAGAGGGCAGATTCTTGAGGTACTGCGAAGGACTATGCTGGGCTATATACATAATCCCAATATCGGCGGCATGCTGGTAATCTCTCTGCATGCCAATAAAAATAGTGTGGAGGGCTTCTTTGAAGCGGAACAGTTAAGTGAGGGGCCCTTTCTGAAAAAACTGATTGTCTGCAGGGAAGGCGGAAGCCGTAAAAGTGTGGAAAAGGGCATTGATATCGTCTACAGCATGCTGCAGAAGGCCAATGCCGTCAAGAAAACCACGGTCTCTGCGGAGAATCTGATCGTCGGGCTAAAATGCGGCGGGACAGGCAGGCTGTCAGGCATATCTGCCAATCCGGCCCTTGGCGTGGCCGCCGACCTGCTGGTACAGGCCGGGGCTACCGTAATATTAAGTGAAACCATGGAATTATACGGTGTACAGGAGGAACTGCTGCAACGGGCCTCCAATGAGGCGGTACGGCAAAAGCTGGTAAGCCGCCTGAACTGGTGGCTGCGGGCGATACAGCTTAAGGAATTGCTGGCATCGGGAGAAGACTTTCAGGGCGAGTACTGGAATCTTGAAAAATCTTATATCGAGGAACAAGCTTATAAGGGAATCGGTATCAAGAAAGCGGGGACGACCCCGCTGATGGAGGTATACCAGTATGCCCAGCCCATTCACCGGAAGGGGCTGGTATTCATGGATACGCCGGGGTATGATGCGGTTGCGGTTACCGGGCAGATTGCCGGAGGTGCTACGCTGATCGCCTATACCACCGGGACCGGGTCCTGCTTTGGCGCCTATCCCTCGCCGGTGGTGAAGATGGCGGCCTCGGATGATGTCTATGAAAGCATGCTTTCGGATATCGATCTGAGCTGCGGCGGTATCCTTACGGGAGAGGCCGATGTGGAGACAGTGGGCAGGCGTATCTTTGAACGGTTGTTAAGAGTAGCTTCAGGAGAGAAATCAAAGGCGGAGCTGAACGGTGTCGGACGGAATGAATATTCCCCCTGGCAGATCGGCTCCATCGGATAAGGAGGACATAGTTATGAAGGTAGGATTTATCGGACTTGGAATTATGGGAAAGCCAATGAGCAAGAATCTGATCAAGGCGGGCCACGAGCTGGTCATATCGGATATCAATGAGGCTTCCGTGAAGGAAGTGGCGGACTTGGGCGCCAAAGCGGCGGGAAACGGAGCGGCTGTGGCAGCAGAGTGTGATCTGATCATTACAATGCTTCCCAATTCACCCCATGTCAGAACGGTCATCCTGGGCAAGGGAGGCGTTCTTGAGACGGCAAAGCGCGGAACGGTGGTCATCGACATGAGCTCCATCGATCCTATGGAAACCAGGGCGATCGGTGCGGCTATGGAGGAAAAAGGAGTAGAGCTGCTGGACGCACCCGTCAGCGGAGGCGAGCCCAAGGCCATCGACGGGACACTTTCCGTCATGGTGGGCGGCAGGAAGGAAAGCTTTGACAAATACTATGATTTATTGATGAGCATGGCCGGTTCGGTAGTCTACGTGGGCGGCCTTGGCTCCGGCAATATAGCCAAGCTGTCGAACCAGATCATCGTGGCGCTTAATATTGCGGCAATGTCGGAGGCTCTGGCCCTGGCAAAGAAAGCCGGCGCCGATCCGGAGCTTGTATACCGTGCGATCCGCGGAGGCCTGGCCGGCTCTAACGTCTTGGACGCAAAGGCGCCCATGGTATTGAACCGCAACTTCGATCCGGGCTTTCGGATAGAGCTTCATATTAAGGACCTGAACAATGCTTTAAACGCCGCACATACCGTAAGCGCCCCCATTCCCCTGACGGCGCAGGTAATGGAAATCATGCAGGCATTAAAGGCGGACGGGCACGAAAAAGAGGATCACTGCAGTATAGCAAAATATTATGAGAAAATAGCCAATATAACCATCGAAAGCTGACGGCAGGAAGAAGGAATAAGATGTTTAAGCCACAGGGTATTATACCGCCGATTATTACACCCTTTACCAACGAGGGTGAGATCAATGAACCTGTTCTGAGGCAGCTGGTGGACCACCTGATCGGACAGGGGGTCCATGGTCTGTTTCCCCTGGGAACCACCGGAGAGTTCTATGCCTTTGACCATGCACAATCCGGAAGAATCCTCACGATTGTAAAGGAGCAGGCAGCCGGCAGGGTCCCGGTCTATGCGGGTGCCAACCATATCTCCACCAGAGAGGCCGTCCGCCTGGCGCATATTGCGGAGGAATGCGGAGCGGATGCGCTGTCCGTTCTGACACCCATGTTTATATCACAGACTCAGGCAGAAGTATATGAATTCTATAAAACAGTGGCAGCCAATACGTCCCTGCCCGTTATCATATATAATAATAAGCCCAAAACCAATGTGACGGTCTCCCCGGAGACGGTTGCCAGACTGGCGGAGCTGCCTAATATCGTGGGAGTGAAGGACAGTACCGGTGATTTTACCAATACGGAGGAATACATCCGGCTGACCAGAGGGAATGACAATTTCAGCGTCCTGTTGGGAAGGGATACTCTGATCTACGCGGGCTTATGCTACGGAGCAGCGGGAGCCATAGCCTCCTGCGCCAATATCGCTCCCGGTATCGCCGTAGATATTTATAATAAGTATATGGCGGGAGATCTGCAGGGAGCCCTGGAAGCACAGTTCAAGCTGGCGCCCTTACGGATCGCCTGCAGCATGGGAACCTTTCCCCAGGCGATCAAAGAGGGCCTTAATATGCTGGGATTTCAGGCGGGCAAATGCCTGGAGCCCATAGCGGAGCTGCTGCCGGAGGAAAAGGAAAAATTGAGAAAAGTACTAAGCGATATAGGACTGCTGTGAATAAAAGCAGCATCCACAGGCGTTATTCAAAGATGTTATCCACAGGCATTAATTCACAGATGTTATCCACAGGCATTATTCACAGATGTTATCCGCAGGTGTTATCCGGACGGTAAGACGGATAAATATCCGCTGCGGCTGGCAGCGAAGGAAGAACTGCCGGTGATCCGAAAGGCAAAATCATTCTGATAATTTATAAGAATAAACGACCGAATAATAAATAGAGACCCGGAGCATTCTGTACAGGACTGTGTTAATCCAGTAAGCTGTACGGAATAGTCCGGGTCTTTTGTTGGCTTGTCAGGATATGGACGGTACCGGTACTGCACTGGTGCTGAACTCCGGGCAAAACCTTACAAATCAACTTGTTCAAAACGCTTCGCAGAAACCCGGCAGGCAATCAGCATGCCGATAACATATACTGCTAGTCCGGCAGCCAGTATGGGCAGCTGCCGAAGCATTATATCCGGCACAACGCTGTCGAGCCACTCGAACCCCGGCAGATGAACAAGCACCTCCATGATAACCACAGCAACGGCAGCCGGTATGATTGCCAGCAGGAACGCCTTATCCACCTTGTAAGCTGTCTTGAAAAACTGTGTCAGCAAAATCACGTTGAAGACAGCATATATTATCAGTCCAAAGCCATAATAGGCCGCATTTGCCTCAATACCGGCCGGATTGCCGTCCGGTAACACACGAACGCGCAGTACGGCAAAGGGCAGGGAAATAAGCAGCTGCGTCATCTGGGCCAAAACCATAAGCAGGCATTTGGCTTTCACCGTATCCTTTTTTTGCACCGGCAGCAGGGCGGTATAGTAAATATCGTTTGTTTCCCGGCCATACATGAAAGTAAGATACGGCGCCAGGCAGCCGAACAGGAACACCATGCCGTAAGGATACGCCGGAACAATAACCAGCGCCCCAAGCAAGGTAAAGATATACAGATTAGGATGGGCAGCCAGCCGCAGTTCCTTGTAAAGCAGATTAAATATCATAGCTTCTCCTTTCAGTGCGTATCATAATTTCTTCTAAAGACAGCTCTCTATTCTCACCCGGCTCCTTCAGGCTTTGAAAGGACCGGATAAATCCGGATTTATCGGCGCTTTTCAGCAGTCTCCCGTCCTTGATATAGGTAATATCGTCAGCGCATTTTTCCAGATCGGATGTAATGTGGGTAGAAAAAAGAATACTTCTTTCCCCGTCTTTCACAAGGTGCCGAAACAATCCCAGCAAATCGTCGCGGGATACCGGATCAAGCCCGCTTGTGGGTTCATCCAGAATCAACAGCCTGGCATTATGGGATAACGCAAGGGCTAACATATATTTAACCTTCATGCCGGACGAAAGCTCTTTTACCCGTTTCTGTGGGTCGAGCTCAAAGGCCTTCAGATATTTTTGATAGGCTTTCTCGTCCCAATTTGGGTAAAAACGCTTTGTGACTGCCGTAATAACAGCTAACCTTTTGTGCTTATAGAAATCGATCTCACCTAAAACCACACCGATGTTTTGCTTGGAGCTTTGTTCGTTTTCCGTAAAGCTGCGGCCAAACATTTCAATCGTCCCGCTGTCCGGACGCACCAGATTCAGCATGGATTTTAAGGTTGTGGTCTTTCCCGCCCCGTTTTTTCCGATCAGCCCCATAATCCTGCCCTGCGGCAGCGTAAATGTAATGTCACGTAATGTAAAATTAGGATAATGTTTCATTATGCCTTGCACAGATATCATATTCATGTCTTATCCTCCTTGCCCTTGAAAAAAACATCCACAGCCTCGCCGGCCATACGCAGAAAAGTATTACTGCTTACCAATGCGATTCCGGCGGTTGCCGGGTTGCTGTCCCCCAGAACCACCAGCGTATCGCCGGATTGAAGCTTTAACGTGTCCCTCGCCTTTTTAGGCAATACGATCTGTCCTCTTTCGCCTATGGTTACTGTGCCGA
>JAFADH010000036.1 GCA_023424995.1 Bacillota bacterium
CTCCGAAGAGTAACAAAATATAAAACACGTCATATTGATTTATATCGGATATATGGTAAACTTATAGTTAATACCATCTAACTCTTGTAGATGCTTGAGGTTGTTGAAAAATTACAGTTTGGGAGGATGTATCATGGACTGGGTACTGATGTCTTTGACAGCCGGTCTGATCAGCGGCATATGCTGGCTGATCGGGGATATTTTTCTGGTCGGCTTTGAAATTGAGGAAGAAAAATATAAGGACTTCCTTCAAAACACAAAGATCAAGAATAAGAGAATGGCGGTTCTGATGCTTACCGGCTCCGTCCGGCGTTTGCGCTTCGGCGCGTTGATCGCCAATTTCTCCATACCGTTCATGCTGTTCTCCGTATTTTCGCTCTACTCTCTGACAAAGCCCGCACCCTGGGCCACAGTTGCGGCCGTCCTTTTGGGCGTAGGTTTCTGTATCTCTCCGGTCGCGCATGTCGCTTATTATTATGTGGGAACACTGTGCAAAAAGCTTTTTGAGGATTATCAGCAAGGACAGCCTTCAAGTGATTCAGGAGGAACACTGGTTAATGAGTATGTATTTTTTCTGGATATCACATGGTACGCCGCCATTGGCATTACGGCTTTGGGATGGATTGTATATACCGTCCTGATCCTGCTTGGACAAACCGTTTTTCCTCCGCTGTTCTTCCTGCTTACGCCTTTGATCATCAGCCCGCTGGCATTGCTGCTGGTCTCAAAGCTCAAAATCGGGAAGCCGTATTTGAACGGGGCAGGATTTAACGTAGGGCTTACCGTCTTTTTCATAGCCACACTTATTTACTATCTGCTGTAATCCATGTAGACAAATTATGATGATACGAAAAGCAGCGGGACGCTTCAAACGTCTCCGCTGTTTTTTGATGGGAGGTGCGTATCCTATCGCAACTACGCACCTGATGACCATGCACAGCAACAAAGGCAAGGCAGAACAACCCGCATTGTGCTTGTAAATAGATGCGTATTATCCTTGAAAATCGTGTCGAAACATGGTATTATATCAGTTAGACAAGACTAACCCCGCGCCTTGTTTTGTGGTGCGGGGGACGTTATGCAAATAGAAACCATGAGTACATATCGCACACAGATGTGCAAAGGGGGAACCGTTACAAATGCCAGCAAACATTGATAAACTCATAGATTATTATGCGCAGGCAAATTTCGTGTATAGATTTGCGGGCGAAGACATTATAAAACCGGGAGCCATTCTGAGAGATTCAGCTACAAATCCCGAGCTTTGCGGGATTGTTGTTCCTCTGTCTGGGAGAGCGAATGTGTATTATGATAATACGCCCTATCTGGTAAAGCCGGGAATGATTCTTCATGCCACTCCCAGAACAAAGCTTGACAGAGATATTATTGGCAACGAAACATTTCGCTGTGTTCGTCTATATTTTACTCTCCCTGAAAAAGAAGTGGTCAACCTGCCATTTTTTAATGAGCATTTTAGCGTATCAACGGGAAGCAGTCTTAGGATTACGGATATAGCGCAGCGGCTCTTACATAAGGATATTTCAACATGGAATAGCACAGCGTATTTACAGAGTAAATCCTTGTTCCAAAATCTTATTGAGGAAATTGCCCTGTCAGCCCAAAGACAACACAAGCATGATAAAGGTGACCTGATTGAAGATGCCGTTTTATTTATGCGCGAAAATTATTTCCGGCAGTTTTCTATCACGGAACTCGCTGTGTCATACGGTATGGATCGTAGACGGTTTGCCGAACTGTTTCAAAGGCATATTGGCAGAACTCCGCTTCAATATTTAACGGAACTGCGCATAGATCGCTCCAAAGAACTGTTAAGGATGTGCGGCAATACAGTCTGCAAAGTATCTGAAAATGTTGGATATACAGACCCATACTATTTCAGCAGGATATTCAAGCAGATTACAGGGGTGGCCCCTGCGGAATTTCAAGCAGAAGCGGCAAAGCTCCATCCTTAAGCGGCAAAAATCCATTCACATATAGATTGTGTTTTAGTACACTAACATCCAGGAATGAGTTAGCCTACTCTAACCACAATCACATTGGAGGAATGAAAGATGAAAAGACTAATGGGGCTGCTTTTGACAGCCACACTTTTAACAGGATTGCTGGCGGGCTGCGCCGGAACACCTGCGGGAAATAGCAACACAAACACGCCGGAAAGCACACTGGCAGCAACAGCAACAAGCACGCCGGAAAGTACACCAACAGCAACAAGTACGCCGGAAGCAAGCGATGACGCGGAAGAAGCGGCATGGCCGAGGACCTATGTGGACGCAACCGGTGCGGAGGTCGTTATCGAAAAGCAGCCGGAGCGTGTGGCGCTAGGGCATTTTGGTATTATTGAGTCGTTTTATGCTCTTGGCATAGTACCAGTTGCCGCTTTTAACAATGGTGTTATTGAAGAATCGCCGGTATTGGGAGCGCTTCTTGATGTAGACATTATTGAATTAGGGTTCCCTATGAATTTAGAATCGCTGCTTGAAGCGGAGCCGGATTTGATTATCGTATATGGTGACGCAAATGCAGAAATAAGAGAGAGTCTGGAAAAAATTTCGACAGTTGTCCAACCTAATTATCCTGATGGTTACAATGCCAACAACATCGAGAAATTGAGAGAACACGCCAAGATAGTCGGAAAAGAAGAGGAAGCGGAGAAATTAATTGCTGAGATAGAAGCAAAGTTGACAGAAGGGCGTGAAAAATTGGCGTCGGTCGAGGATACAGTTATGCTCATAGGGTTATCTGAAAAAGCCGTCAGCATATATGGTCCGCTCGCTCCCACACCTTTTTACGGTGAGGATGGCTTAGGTCTTAATGCACCTGAAGGGCTTCCTAATATATGGTGGGAGCAAAGCAGCCTTGAGGCTTTAACGGTATTAAATCCCGATCACATCTTTATAAGAGCAACTCAGGAGCAATATGATAAGGAAATCGCGTCGATGTCTGATTCCAGCGTGTGGAATTCGTTGACCGCCGTGAAAAACGGACAGGTATACCGGCTTGAGGAGGCTTTGTTCAGTTCCGGGCCTTTGGGCGTTACTCTGTTTGTTGATTACGCTGTTGAAAAACTGGCGAAATAGGCAAGTTCGATAAAACACTGTATTACAAAGCCGGGCGCAGCCTGTCGGATGGCCTGTGCCCGGCTTCTTATTGCCAAAATTGCAGAGAGGAGATCATATATTGCGCCGATTTTTTTCGTATTTCCAACCATACAAAGGTCTTTTTATCCTTGATATTTCATGCGCGATCATTGCGGCCCTGCTGGAGCTTGCATTCCCGGTTGCTGTCAATCGAGTTATTGACGACCTTTTACCCACAGGTAATTGGACAGTCATCGTATATGCCTGCATCGGCCTGCTGGCGATTTATCTCGCCAGTTCGGGGCTGCAATATATCGTCACCTATTGGGGGCATAAGCTGGGCGTAGATATTGAAACCGACATGCGCAGGACTTTGTTTGAGCGTGTCCAGAAGCTGTCCTTCCGCTTTTTTGACAACAATAAAACAGGCCACCTCGTATCGCGCATGACGAACGACTTGATGGATATCGGGGAAATCGCCCATCACGGGCCGGAGGACTTCTTTATCGCCATCATGACCCTGCTCGGGGCGTTTGGAATCATGCTGAGCATCAACTGGCAGTTAGCGATTCTGACGTTTATCATCGTCCCGCTGATTATCTATCTGGCGCTCTTTTTCGGCCGTAAGATGTCGGCGGCCTTTAAGCGCATGCATGCCGACATTGCCGATTACAACGCCCGTGTGGAGAACAATGTCAGCGGCATCCGTGTCGTTCAGGCGTTTTCCAATGAAGATCACGAGATTGACCGTTTTAGGGAGAGCAACGGGCAGTTCCGCCGTACCAAGCTGGTTGCCTATCGCGTCATGGCCATGTATTCATCCTTGAGCTTTATCCTGATGAAATTCGTATCGCTGTTTGTGCTGTTATGTGGGACATGGTTTGTCATCGACGGACAGATGACCTATGGCCAGTTTATTACCTTTGTTATACTGTCCAACGTTTTTCTCGCCCCGATGAAGCAGATCAGCGGCGTTTTGGAAATGTACCCGAAGGGGATCGCCGGTTTCAAACGGTTTGTGGAACTGCTGGAAACGGAACCGGACGTCAGGGAGCGGCTTGACGCAAGGGATGTGAATACCCTAAAAGGCGATATTGCGTACAGGGATGTCAGTTTCGGCTATGAGGGGAAAGAGAATGTTTTCAAAAATGTAAGCCTGTCTGTTAGGGCCGGAGAAACGGTTGCGCTTGTGGGGCCGTCAGGCGGCGGCAAAACAACGCTGTGCAGCCTGCTTCCCCGCTTCTATGATGTTTTGGAAGGCTCAATCACGATTGACGGAATTGACATTCAGGATATGACGCTGAAATCGCTCCGCTCCAATATCGGGATTGTTCAGCAGGATGTATTCCTGTTTGACGGAACGATCCGGGAGAATATCGAATACGGACTTCTTGGAGCAAATGAAGAACAGATATGGGAAGCCGCGCGGCGGGCGCAACTGGAAGAATTTATTGTGTCCCTGCCGGACGGCCTTGATACCCTCATCGGGGAGCGCGGCGTGAAACTCTCCGGCGGGCAGAAGCAGCGGCTTTCCATTGCCCGGATGTTCCTCAAAAACCCGCCCATCCTTATTCTGGACGAGGCCACTTCTTCATTGGATACGGAAACGGAGGCGGCAATCCAGCAATCCCTTTCGGAGCTTTCCAAAGGGCGCACCACCCTTATTATCGCCCACCGGCTGGCTACCGTGCGAAACGCTGACCGCATCGTCGTGCTGACGGAGGATGGTGTTGCCGAGCAGGGCGGGCATCAGGAGCTTTTAGACAAGGGCGGCATATACAGCCGTTTACATATGACACAGGCCGGAGCGTAGCGGCAAGGAGGCAGATAATCCAATGAATCAAGCAAAAGAACCGGCTGTGCCGATTCAGGAATTAAAACAAAAGAAAAAAGGCCGTGCGTGGGCGGCATGGCTCATTATTGTACTCGGCAGCGGGACGTTGGTTCTCCTTATGTCGTTTTCCATCACCAAAGGCGCGGCGAGTATTCCGCTGTCTACGGTATGGGATGCCTTATTCCATTTTGACGCGGAAAGCACCCACCATCTTATCGTGGTGGATCTGCGCCTGCCCCGCGTCATCGCCAGCGCCCTTGTGGGCGCGGCCTTTGCCGTGGCGGGGGCAATCATGCAGGGCACCACAAGAAATCCAATGGCGGATTCGGGGCTTCTCGGCCTCAATGCCGGGGCGGGTTTTGCCCTGTCCATCTGCTTCGCTTTTTTTCCGCGACTTGGCTATATGAACATCATCCTGTTTTCGTTCCTCGGAGCAGCGCTCGGAGCGGCGCTGGTGAACGGCGTCGCGTCCATGCGGCGCGGGGGAGCAACCCCCATGCGCCTTGTGTTGGCAGGCGCGGCGGTGAGCGCGCTTTTAGCGGCGCTCAGTCAGGGCATCGCCCTGTACTTTGATGTGGCACAGGACATTATGTTCTGGACGGCGGGCGGCGTGGCCGGTTCCAACTGGACGCAGATCAAAATCATGTCCCCTTGGGTGCTTGGCGCTCTGCTCGGCGCAATTCTTCTGTCCCGTTCCATATCCCTGCTCAGTTTGGGCGAGGATGTGGCGAAAGGATTGGGCTTGAATACGGCGGTCGTGAACACACTTTGCTCCCTGATCGTGCTAATTCTGGCGGGAGCCTCCGTATCTGTCGTGGGTGCGGTGGGCTTCGTGGGCCTCATTATTCCTCATTTGGCGAGATACCTTGTAAGCGTGGATTACCGCTGGATTATCCCATCTTCGGCTGTCTTAGGCGCTTTGCTTATGGTAGCCGCCGACCTCGGCGCAAGGATGCTTAACCCGCCCTTTGAAACGCCCATCGGCGTATTGACGGCGCTCGTGGGTGTGCCTTTCTTCCTATACTTATCCCGCAAACAAAGGAGGGCGCTGTAATGACCGAGATTCAAAAGAAAAACGAAGCCTGCAAGCGTAAAATCGCCATCAGAAACACAGCCATCGTGCTTGGTTGCGCGGCCCTGCTTGTCATTTCTTTCATCATCAGCATGAACACGGGCTATACAAAGCTCTCCCCGCTGGATACCCTGCGAACCCTGTTCGGCGGCGGCACGGCTAAAGAAAACCTAATTTTATTCGATTTCCGGCTCCCCCGCATCGTAGTATCCATACTTGTTGGTATGGGGCTGGCACTGTCCGGCTGCATCATACAAGGCGTTTCCAAAAACGCGCTGGCCGACCCCGGCTTGCTCGGCATCAACGCCGGTGCGGGGATGATGGTCATATTGTATGTGATGTTCTTCGGCGCACAGTCCTTCCTGTCGGTGTTCACCCTGCCGTTTCTCGCGCTGGCAGGAGCAGGCGTGACGGCCATCATCATTTATGCGCTGGCATTTAAGAAAAACGAGGGCATTGCTCCCTTGCGCCTGATATTGACCGGCATTGCGATACAGGCCGGTATTTCCGCTTTGACCACATTGCTGGTGGTAAAGCTGGACGAAGATCAGTTTACCTTTGTAGCGACATGGCAGGCCGGGAGTATTTGGGGAAGCAACTGGCGCTTTGTCCTGGCTCTGCTTCCGTGGCTTCTGCTCCTGATCCCCTATGTGATGTACAAGGCCCGTGTACTGGATGTGCTGAACATGGGTGACGACGTGGCCTACAGCCTGGGCGCGACCGTGGAGCGGGAACGGCGCGGGCTGCTGGCGGCTTCCGTTGCTCTGGCCGCTTCCTGCGTGGCGGTCAGCGGCAGCATCAGCTTTGTGGGGCTGATCGCGCCCCATCTGGCAAGGCGGCTGGTGGGGCCAAAGCACGCCATACTGCTGCCAACCTGCGCCCTGACCGGCGCGGTGCTGGTATCCGTGGCCGACACCATTGCGCGGGTAATCGTACAGCCCTCGGAAATACCAACCGGCATAATGGTGGCCATCATCGGTGCGCCATATTTCCTTTATTTATTAGCAAAAAGCAGACAATAGCGCAGACAAGGAGTGATTTATATGAACAGCATTGCAACGGAAAATCTAGCCGTCGCCTACGACGAAAATGTTGTGGTGGACGACCTTGACATGCAAATCCCGCAGGGAAAAATAACGGCCATCATTGGGCCGAACGGCTGCGGTAAATCTACGGTTTTGAAAGCCGTAGGCCGCATCCTGAAACCGAAAAACGGTATGGTTTACCTGAATGGGGACGATATTCGGAACCTTTCCACAAAGGAAGTGGCGCAAAAGATGGCGATCCTGCCCCAATCCCCTCAGGCTCCGGCAGGGCTGACCGTGGGCGAGCTTGTGGCCTATGGCCGCTTCCCCCATCAGCGGGGTTTTGGCAAGCTCAAGCCGGAGGACAAGAAAATAATCCAATGGGCGCTGGAGGTCACAAAACTTGTGGAGTTTGAAACAACCGCCGTGGACAATCTCTCCGGCGGCCAGCGGCAACGGGTTTGGATTGCGATGGCCCTTGCCCAGCAGACGGATTTAATCCTGTTGGATGAGCCGACAACCTATCTTGACCTTGCATATCAGCTTGAGGTGCTGGAGTTGCTCTATCGCCTGAATCGGGAGCAGGGCTGCACCATCATCATGGTACTCCACGACTTAAACCTCGCTGCCCGTTTTTCCGACTACATGATCGCCATCCGCTGCGGGGACATCATCAAACACGGTACGCCGGAAGAAGTCATGACCACCGAGGTACTCAAAGAAACCTTCCATATCGACGCCGAGGTCGTAAAGGAGCCGCGCACAGGCCGCCCCACCTGCATTTCCTACGACCTCATCCCGCAGGCGCAGAATGAATGCGATACCTGCGAGAAGGCGGTCTGATGAGGAAAATAGCGATTTATGGCAAGGGCGGCATCGGGAAATCCACCACTGTGTCCAACGTATCGGCGGCGATGGCGGCAATGGGGCTGACCATCATGCAGATCGGCTGCGACCCAAAAGCCGACTCCACCCGCAACCTGACGGGCGGTAAAAACATCCCCACGGTGCTGGATACCCTGCGGGCAAACGGCGACGCGGAGCTTTCGGACTTGATGGTCAAAAGCAGCACAGGCGTACTTTGCGTGGAATCGGGCGGGCCGGTGCCCGGCGTGGGCTGCGCCGGTCGGGGCATCATCACGGCCTTTGAAAAGCTGGAGGAACTGGACGCTTACGAGGTCTACAAGCCCGATGTCGTTTTGTATGACGTTCTTGGCGATGTGGTCTGCGGAGGCTTTGCCATGCCCATCCGGGGCGGCTACGCCGACGAGGTATGTATCGTGACCTCCGGGGAAATGATGTCCCTCTACGCCGCCGCCAATATCTCTCACGCCGTCAAGAGCTTCGGTAAACGGGGCTACGCCTCCCTACGGGGACTGATACTGAATGCCAAGAATATCGAGGGCGAAAACGTACTGGTGAACAAGGCGGCAGCGGAGATCGAAACGGGCGTCATCTACCGCCTGCCCCGGCATCCGCTGGTGCAGCAGGCCGAAGCGGAGGGCAAAACCGTGGTGGAGGCGTTTCCGGATTCCGATATGGCGGCGCACTACAGGAGCCTTGCTAAACTGTTGCTGGAAGGAGGCGAAGCGCCGTGAATGATCTCAAGCATCTTAAGCGGCTGTCTACGGTAAAATCCAAAGCGGGCATCCGGCTGCTTACGCCTGCCGTGAGTCATTGCAGCCACTGTCCCATGCATGTGGCAGTCGCAATGGCGGGGCAAATGAAGGGACTGTCCTCGCTGCTGATTGGCACGCAGGAATGCTCGATCTATAGCCCTAAAATGAGCGAAACGCCAAGTGATCTCCACTGGATGTACGTTCTGGACGAGCATGAGGTGGTATTCGGCTGCCGGGACGGCCTGATGGCGGCGCTTCGGAAAATGGACGCGGCGGGAGCAAAGGCCATTCTCCTGATCGCAACCTGTATACCGGAGCTGATTGGCGAGGACATCGAGGGCATTATCCATGAGATACAGCCTGAGCTTACGGCCCGCCTGACCTGTGTGCTGATCGGGCATTTCAAATGCATCAGCGCTCCGTCGGGATACTGGAAAACAGCGCTGGCCCTGGGGCATCTGATGGAACCGATGGAAACAAGCGCGTATACGGTCAATGTGCTGTGCCGCACCGAGGCTGACAGCGCCGCAATGCCGCTTTTACCGTCCCTCCGGCAAAAGGGATTTCAGCTTCGCTTTGCTTCTATGAATACGCCCCTTGAGGATATTCTGAGTGCAACCGACGCTGCTCTGAATCTTGTTGTTTCTCCCGGCATGCAGCCGCTGGCGGATATGATGGAACGGAAATTTGGCATACGCCATGTCGGCCTGCATCATTTGTTCGGCGTAGAGGATATCGACAAAGCCTATGGGGATATTGCCCGAAAGCTGGGCGTTTCCTTTGACGGTGAGTTTGAGGACGACCGAAAAAAGGCTTTGGATTTTGAGCGCAAGGCAATGGAGCGGCTTGGCGGCCTGCGTTATATCATCTCATATAGCTTTTATTTTCTGCCGATTCCGCTGGCCGTTTACCTTGCCGGATTTGGGATGGAGCCGCTGCTTCTGCATATGGAAGAATTCTATCCCGAGGACAGGAAGCACGCCAAGGAACTTGTCGCCGCAGGGCATAACCCCCTGATTTGCCATATGACGTTCCGCGACGCGGGAATTCCGCTTCTGGAAAGCCTGCACCCCGAGCTTTGCTTTGGATATCTGCCGGAGGGAACAAGCAATTTCCCCTGCGTTGCGAACATGAACGACATTTGCAGGCACATAGGCTACACCCGCGCCATCGAGCTGTGGCATAAGGTTTTTGAGGTGCTGGACAGCTCGCTCTTTTCTAAAAAAGCGGCTTCGATGGGAGGTATGTAGCGATGGGTTTATATCAATTCAAGCCACCGCCCTCGGGGCGGATGGGCATTCTCTGGACGCTGGCCTCCATTCGTGACGCCGCGCTGGTGGAGTTCGGTTGCATGGGCCATATGGTCTATGTTCCGGGGCAGTTGTTTCAATCCGGGCTTCATAAAACATCCCGGATGTACTCCACCCATATAGACGAAACGGATATTGCTATGGGAGGCACGCAGCGGATCGGGGCAAGCGTGGCCGATATCACCCGGCATGACCGCCCCAAGGTTGTTTTTCTGCTGCCGTCCGCCATCCCCGAGGTGATCGGCACAGACCTTTGCGCCGAAGCCGAGTCCCTGCATCAGGAATATCCTGATATACGTTTTTTGACTTTTGGTGCGGGAGGCTTTAGCGCAAGCCAGCATCAGGGCGTCCGCGAAGCGCTTTTGCAGCTTGTAAAGGCGCTGCCGACAGACGCGAAAAAAACGCAGACGCCCACCTTCAACATCATCGGCTCCTGCGCCGACCTGTACGGTTTTCAGGCGGATGCCATCGAGGTTCTTCGTATCATGGAGGGTGCTTTTGATATGAAGCCCCTGTGCGTGCTGACCTCGGGCACTTCCATTGCTGACATTGAGAACATGGGCGGCGCGCATATCAATCTGGTGATCCGGCGTGAGGGTGAACCAGCCGCCAAGCACTTGGAAAAACGGTTCGGGATGCCTTATGTGTCCGGTCGGCCCTACGGCATCGCCGGGACTGACCGTTGGATTGAGGACGTGGCACAAATGCTGGGCGTATTGCCGAACCGGGATTTTGTGGACAGCGAATCTAAGGAAACACAGAACATCCTGTCATCTACCCGGCAAATGCTTCAATATTGGGGCCGGGAAAATCCCGACAATATGGCTCTTTCCATCGGTGCCCACGCCGATGTGGTTCGGGGCATCCTTGCGTTTGGCTGTAATGAACTTTCGTTGCCAAAAGGCACTTGCTGGTGTGACAGCCCCGATATGCACAGCGAAGAAATTCCCTATTTTGCCGAGGAACAGTGGATGCAGGCCATACAGGAACGGCAAAACGGACTGTTGATGGCAAGCGGCGCGGCACTTGCCTGGGCGGGCCGGGATGAAACGCTCCAAATCTCCAATCCCACCACCGGCTGGCATGGAAATCCCTACAGGCCCGGCTTTATGGGCTTTCGAGGCGCTTTGAACCTGATGGATTTGTGGTGCAACGCGCTTCTAAAGCGCGATAAGAATTAGCTTCTTTACCGACTGTTGAAAACATGATAAAGGAGGAACGGCAGAATGAAAACCCTTACTCCATCACAGGCTCATTATATCAAAACCGTATTTGAACTTTCCTCCGCAAGCTGCGACGGCAGCGTGCGCGTGGTGGATATAGCGGAGAAATTGGGCGTATCCAAGGCCAGCGCCAGCCTTGCCATGAGCAAGTTGGAAAAGGAAGGGCTGGTACACAAGGATGAGCGGCGGCAGGTCTGTCTCACTCTGGCGGGCGAGCGGCTTGTCGTCCGGATGCTCGACAAATGTACGATCATTCAGGATTTTCTGACGGAAGTCCTTACGATGGATAAAGAAATCGCTGCTGCGGATGCCTGCGCGATGGAGCATGTGGTCAGCATAGACACGCTTTGTGCGTTATGCCGATACAGCAACCGGACAAGCGCAAGACGACAATGCGAAGAGAATTGTTGTGTACATCCAGAAGCCTGACTTCCAAAGAACCGGCCTATTTCCGGGGCTTCAGCAGGTGTCTGGTTCGAGAGTTTGAGATGAATAATCGGCTCGTCGTTGCACCAGTCCATCAGGACGCACCGATGCCATGCGATTGGTAATGACAGGCACCATTAAGCGCTTGCATGGTAAGGGTTACCGATATAGGGGAAAAACCATTGTTCACCGGACGGTTTTTTATGTAGTTGTTCTACTGAGGGGTAGGCGGCCACTGCTTTAGAGTGTGGCCGCTTATCCTTTCTATTTACAAAAAACTGAAAATTTGTTTTCGATATCTTTCCGATTTTGAGATGCTGATGCTATTTATATAGGCAAAGGAGATATGGTTGAGAAAATAAAGACTCTTCACAGAGGCGGGAGGTGACGATATGCGGTCTCCCAAATCCAGAGAACAGGAACTGTGCGAGATGTTTGACAGCTTTAGCCGCAGGACGATTTCCAATCTGGGTAAATATGCGCGCAGAAAGCATTTTGCATATATCAACCGTTTTCCCGCCTCTGACCCTCAGATTCTCAATGAAATGGAAAGCAGCACAGATACATATCCGTCAAACAGCCATGTCGTTTTTGCGGACGAGCTGTATTACGAGATAAACCATGAGTTTTTATATGAAGCATTCAACGCCATGCCGATTAAAGAGAGAAAGGTGCTGATTCTTGATTACTGGCCTCATCAAGCGGGTGGATGAGGACCTCAAGCTCGAGATTCAGGAAGGCTATATCCAAGTCATACGAAATTGGCGGGAGCTCATATAGCTGTGGTTTTTTAGGTGTGTTGACTTCTGTGCGTGTCAGAGGTGTAATGTCGACGCTGCAGCAGTTTTCAAAGCGTACAATATCAGGATCGTCGAGGGAAAATGTATCTTCTAGGACTGGGGCTGTGGGGGCGCGTCACATCCGTTTTTTGATATATCCAATTTATTGGATTCGATCAGGAGGAAACTTCCGACCGATGTGCCTGCCAAAGAAATGATCGTTGACGTATACCTTCGGGAATGGTCAGAATACATAATGAGAAGTAGTTAAGCTCCAATTTATTGTTCAGATTTTGGGAAGACCCTCCCAGCTCGGAAAATCTTTTTTCCACTATTACGTCACAACGAACCCTGCCGTAAAAGCTGATATTGCTTTTGCGGTAAGGGTTTTTGTTATTATGATATTTATAAAATTTATTTTTTTCCATTTTACCACTTGACGCTACCATCGTGTCGTCCTTTATAATAAATGTAAGCAGAGGGAAGGAGGTCGGTAAGCATAAAGCTGCAGACAATAAGTCAGGTATCGAAGAACTATGGGGTTTCTGTGAGAATGTTGCGTTATTACGAGGAGGGATCGGTACAAGAAACGGGGAGCTTATTCTGAAAGGGATATCATCGGATACTCAAGAGAAGATAATCATTGGGAATACTAAGGCGCATGAATATCTTGGTAACCAAAAAGGACTGGCACCTAAGCTTATTTATTTATCCGATGGCAATGCATACTTGAAAGAAGAACAATATTATTTCTATTTGATGGAATTTGTGTCAGGAAGGCAATTAGAAGAAACTATAGAAGATGAGTTTCTTTTAGGACAGGCAGCGGCAAAATTACATCAATTGACTGATTTTAATAATCTTTGTTCATTTAATAGTGAGCAGCAAAAAAAGATATTTCATGATTGGTTTTCAGAACGTAGCTTTAAAACAGAGTATGATGCAATTTTAGATAGTTTACCCAATTTTAATGATTATGAGCACTGCTGACATTGGTCCCCATAATGCCCGATTGAATACAGAAGGAGAGGTTATATTTATTGATTTGGATGATAAATGTATTACGAAAGATGAAATCGATATGATATGGAACGGAGCCATATATATGCATATAGCGTATATGCAATGCTATGGATCGGATGCAGTAGATACATTGTGGAAAATTTTAAAGTTTGGTATAGCGCAAAAAGAACAGATGTATGAGATGTGCAGGTAATCCTGTCAGAGAATGGAATAGTATGATAACTATAACTTAGGATGGCAAAGTCGCTGGTTGTGGTACAATTCCAATGATAAAAGCAATTATGCCGCATTGAAATGTACGAAAATATTTAAGAGACAATTGATGATAAAATTAAACCAACAGTCAGGTGGGGTAGTAATGGACAAAATAACGGAACAAATTTTACAAAGGCGTATGCATGGGCTGTATCTGTCGCGGAAGTGCGATGATATTACACGGCTTTCCCGTGAACTTCTCGGATTGCATTGCTGGTTTCACCGCAATGTCGCTTTTTCAGCATTGATTCGCGGCGCAAATATAATAGGCTGGAAAACCACACTTACCAAAACATGGCTCTATCGCGGCACTTTGCATGGTGTGGCTTTTGACGACTTGCCATTGCTGCTTGCTCTCCACGCTGATGGATGGCGTTGGGGAGAGCATTATAAAGAAATAGCCGACCAAGTAGTAAGTCTGATGGAGGACGGTGTATATTCCCGCGCTGAAATGCGCCGTATATTCGCGTATGATTATGATCGGCAAACGATTGACACGGTATTGTCACCGTGGGGAGGTATTTTCTGTGAATTGGCACGACTTGGTAAAGTCGCCTTCCGCGATATGACAAGCCGTGACTTTGACTTGATAAGTGCTGAGCCGACTCAAACATCTAATGAGGTGTTACCGGAACTGTTCCGAAAATTTCTTACGGCTTATGGCCCTGCGACGCTTGCGGACGCGGCGTGGTTTTTCGGATTGTTGAAAGAACGAAAAAAAGAACTGTCTGCGTTGAATTTGGACGAGTATTCGCGATTTGAATATAACGGGAACGTCTATTATTATATTGAAGATAACACTACTGGGATGAGTGATATTCCCGAATTGACGTTGTTATCAGGCTTCGACCCGCTTATCGTGTCATACACGGAACGAAGCGCGGTTCTACCGCCGGAATATAAAAACGCAGTCATAATGAAATCAGGCATATGCCTTCCGACCATCGCCGTAAACGGGCAAGTGGCGGGACTTTGGAATATAAAGAAAGGCGAGCCGAATTTGGAATTCTTCACTGTACAGCCAAAACGGATAAAAGATACTGCATCTGATTTGGTTGACAATATTCGGTGGCAAACTGCGGGGATAATATAACAAAAAACATCCGATTCGTCTGAATCTATGTTAAAAGTGATATTATTATATAAGATTTGGATACAACAACACACGGAGGATGACTATTTTTAGCTCTCCGTAATGATTGGAGGTACTGTTTGTTGAAAAACATAATTATTGCAGGCCCATCAAGAGCCGGAAAATCAACATTAGCAAGAAAAATAAACGAAGAGCTGAATTGTTTTGTCATCAGTATCGATAAACTTGTCGCCACGTTTCAAGGGGCATATCCGCAATTGAATATTAAACTGAATTGGGATAGAGAAAAGACCACAGACAATATAGCGCCGTTCCTTGGTCATTTTCTTGGTATGTTTTCTTCGGCTGATGGGCGCGGACTGCTGCCGTACAGTCATGGCTCTGTAAAAGGAAATAGGTTTGTGTTGGAAGGGGGGTACTTTAATTTTCAGAAGATATTGCCTATTCTGAAAACGTATGGGATAGAAGAATTAAAAGACAATTTTCTGCTTATAGGATTGGTGCAAAACAAAAAAACAGTTGATGAGTTTTTAACTGATTTCAAAAAATACGATACAGAAGACGATTGGACACATAATTTTAATGATGATGATCTAAGAAAGTTTCTGAAGACGTCATTTCATTCAGTCGATCTATGTCTGATTATTTATTGAAATACGGCTTTACGATTTATGATACGTCTACGGAACGTGAGCAGGTTCTGGATCAAATCGTAGAAGATATTAAATCCAAATTGGTATAATGCAATATGACAGTGAGTCAAGTCACAAAGACAGAGAATATGGCTTAATAAGCGTTATCTTTGTTCCCCTTCGGACCATAAGATGGAATAAAACACTCTCAAACTCAGAAATCTAAGATCTGAATATAGAATTTAATACGATACTTACTTTATTTTCCAAGAATGTACTTGTGCGATTGAAACATTAGATGATTAAGTGTGAATAATAGTCTTTGCTAAATATCATCTTGCTTTGGTGACTTGAAAATCTCCATATAGGAACGGTACAGCAAATTTATTTTTATATTGGACACGACACACTGTTGTCGTGTTCAATATGATAGAATAAGTAAAGTGAGAAGAGCTAAAACAAAAAAATAGAGGAGAGTGCAATGTTATGAAAAAAGAATTTTCTACAAGGCCGGAGACAATAGATGAACAATATTTAATAGCCTGTGGTAATATGTCCTGGTATGATTTTGTGGTAGCCATGCCGGCGCTGGTATTTGTCGTCACAGGATGGAAATCAAACGGGAAAGAAAATGCCTGTCTGCAATCCTGGTCAACCTTTATAGGAGGTGGAGCGGATGACTATGTCTGTATCATGGGTAAGGTTGAAAAAAACGGGCATATGTATAAATCACTAAAAGAAACTGGAGTGTGCGTGCTGAATTTTCCTTCCTATGATATATATGATCGCTGTATAAAAACGATTGGAAATAATCAATTTGAAACTGATGAAATTACCGCCTCCGGTCTAACGGTGGAAAGAGCCACGAAGGTTGATGCACCGCGAATCAAGGAGTGTTTTCTGAATATTGAATGTGAGTTTTTATGGGAACATGAGCTTTTCGAGGGGAGTCACGAACTGACGGTTGCGTTGAAAGTTGTCAATATTTGCATGGATAGTGACCGTTACGATCAAAGCAAACTCGGCAGATACGGAAAAACTGGGTTTTTGTATCAGGTTGACCAACCTACCCATCCGGAAACAGGAGAGAAAGCGTTGATTATGGTCGGAACATTTGATCCGAGCGCTCCTATTCCGTGGAATACAAAATAACTAAGCTCTTTTGGTCGTGTGAAATTATAGAGTGAATATCTATACCACGGCAGAGGCTTCGGTTCCTTGTAATTCCGTGTTTTTCCGATGCACACGGCTCCACCGTCTTATATCTAATCATCCATATGGGGGGCTCATTAATCTCTATATTCTAAAAAATCTTTTTTCACTATTACTACATAAAAGGCATACCTTCCCTCCAAGGGGAAGATACGCCTTTCTTTATGAGGAAAAGCATGGTATAATCAGGCATGGTCCATGTGATAGGAGGGGGAGCTTTGCCGAAACGAATAAATATTATATTGCGAAATGAACAGCCGAAAGATTATCGAACTGTTGAAGAACTGACCAGAGAGGCATTTTGGAATCATCATGTTCCGGGATGTAATGAACACTATCTCCTGCATACCATGAGAAACGCCGCTTCTTTTATTAAAGAACTGGATGTTGTTGCAGAAGTTGACGGAAGAATTGTTGGAAATATCGTTTACACCAAAGCAACTATAATCGATGATGACAATAGAGTCCATGAAGTGCTTTGCTTTGGGCCGTTATCGGTTCTGCCCGAGTTTCAGCATAGGGGGATTGGCAGAACACTGATTGAATCGACTAAAATTACAGCCAAGGAGCTTGGATATAAAGCAATCTTAATATATGGCGACCCCGATTATTATTGCAAGTTTGGGTTTATAGCGGCAGAGACATTTAAAATTGGAACGGCCGACAATATGTACGCACCACCATTACAAGCGCTGGAGCTGGTGCCTGGTGCCTTGTCCAACTTAGAGGGAAGATTTTTTGAAGATGCAGTTTACAACGTGAACGAAATAGCAGCCAACGAATTTGACAGAGGCTTTGTCCCAAAAGAGCAGAGAGATGATTTGCCATCACAAATGAGATTTCGTCACCTGATAAGTATGCGAAAGCCAAGAAAATGAGATCAATCTGTTCTAACTCTAAAAATCTTTTTTGCACTATTACTCCACAGAAAACAGGACGAAATGGGTGCGGAATTTCGTCCTGTTTTGGTTTGAACTTTTTTATGCAATACTTAAATGGAGTATTTTAATGCTGCATTATTTATATAATGGAGGCGTAGATGGAATCAAATAAAATATTTTATGATATAGTAAACGAATTTAAGTTAGGGAATATTACCGCACCTGTTGAAAGAGTTACAGGCGGCTATATGCACAAGATGTATCGGCTGGAAACCAGTACCGGAAAATATGCTATTAAACTGTTGAATCCTGTTATTATGACTCGCTCAGATGTATTTGAGAATTATAAAACGGCGGAATGCTTAGAGGAAAAATTACAAGAGAATAATATTCCGATTATACCTGCACTTACTTTTGGCAGTGAGAAGATGCAGCGTATTAATAATCAGTATTTCTATGTTTTTGATTGGATTGACGGAAAGGCATTGATTTCGGAGGAAATAAGGCAAGAACATTGTGAAATAATCGGTTCTCTCTTAGCGAAGATACATAAAATTGAGCGGATTAATAAAACCTTTGAATTAAAACAAATAAATATCGACTGGGATTCCTATATATTGTTAGCAACTGATAGGTGCATTGAAATCGTTGATATATTAAAGAATAATAAGGAACTTTTATATAAAAGCCAAAATAATGGGAACATAGCATTAAAAAACATTCCTGACATTGCTGTAATATCAAACGGCGATATGGATAGTAAAAATGTGCTCTGGATTGATAGTAATCCTAAAATTATCGATTTAGAATGTTTGAATTATGGTAATCCATATATGGAACTTTTTCAGTTGGCTTTGTATTGGTCGGGATATGAGCATTGCCAGATTGATTACAATTTATTAACATCTTTTATTCAATCATACATTCAAGTGTACGGTGAATTTGAGGTTAATTGGGAAGATTTATACAACAGTAACTTTGGTAGACTCGAATGGCTTGAATACAATGTAAAAAGGGCTCTGATGCTTGAATGTGAAAATGAAGAAGAAAAGCGCCTTGGAATAGAGCAAGTTTATGAAACTATGGAACACGTGATTTATTACGATTCGGTGAAAGATGAATTATTAAGAAAATTAAGTGAAACCTTATTATAAGGGTATAAGCATAATGCGTAGTTTACGAAGTTGCCTGATTGACAAAAATCATGCGAGCTATAAATGCATCTATTTTGACCGAATGACACAGAAAGACATATCTTCCGCCAAGGAAAAGATGTGTCTTCTTTTATGCAGAAAAACATGGTATTATGAGTATAACCCCTACTGTTTCATGCAGATAATCCGGAATTTATAGGATGAAATAAGGAGTTGAGACTATGAAAGAAATACCTCTTTATGATACTTTCTCAAAGATTGAGCCAATTACTAAAGGTATGTCAGGGGATAAAAAATACTATATTGAAACTGTTGATAGAAAATATCTGCTGCTTCGTGTTGCGGATTCTTCAGAGTATTCTCAAAAAAGAACTGAGTTTGATGTCATGAAACATTTGGCTGCACTTGGTATTCCAATGCCTTCCCCAATTGATTTTGGTACTTGTGATCATGGCAAGTGTGTGTATACGTTGCTCAGTTGGGTTGATGGAGTTGAGGTTGAAGCTATTTTGCCCAACCTATCCAAGGCAGAACAATATACGTTGGGGATTGAGGCGGGTGAAATTCTTCGAAAAATTCACACTGCTCCTTTAACAGATATTGCCGGTAATTGGGCTGAGCGGTACAATTCTGTAATTAATCCGCGATTAGAAGCGTTTCGCTCTGAGGGTATTCCTTTTGCCGGAGATACTATTATTTTGAATTATCTGGAAAGTAATAGTGATTTACTAAATAATCGACCGCAGTGTCGTCATCATGGAGATTACCATATGGGTAATATGATACAATCTGACACTGGACAATTATCAATTATTGATTGGCATACTGTTGACTTTAATAATTGTGGAGATCCGTGGTATGAGTTTAATCGTATAGGTATAGAGTTTGCGGCATTTGCCTCAGGTCAAATTGATGGTTATTTTAACCATGAAGTACCAGAGAAATTTTGGAGTCTATTAGCTTATTATCTTGCAGCAAGTGCAATAACTTCCATTGTATGGGCAAAATATTTTGCCCCAGAAAGAATACAAGATATTTTAAAGTTGAATACAGACATACTGCGTTGGTTTGATAATATGAAAAATCCTGTTCCAACATGGTATCTCAAGGATTTCTCTTAATCGTAGAGTGATAAACTAAATTGCCTTGCGTGATAATATATTCCGCTTATCAAATTTCAATTTATCGAATAGATAACAAAAATTCAGCTTTGGCTAACAAAGTTTTTTTCCACTATTGCTTCAGACAGGGCAGGATTGTTTTTTTCGGAGTAAAAGGCAATCCTGTTTGCCTTTTGCTCTGATTTCCATGAAATCAGCTTCCGATGGAAGCCTAACACGGGAATTCTTCCAAGGGGGGATCCATGAAAATGACTCCGTTTCTAAAATTATAATATAACAACTTTAAGTTGAGAAATCAATTTTGCTTGCAACTATTTGTATGTGGTGTTCAGATTCATGGAAGCTTATAATTGGCAGTAGGAGGTAGATGAACATGGATATGAAACAAATCGGTGCAAATATCGCAGCTTTCAGAAAAAATAACGGATACACACAGGAATCTTTATCGGAGAAACTGGATATTTCACCGCAGGCGGTGAGTAAGTGGGAGACAGGTGCGGGTTTACCTGAAGCATCGTTGCTAATCGCTCTGTCCAGTTTGTTTCGCGTATCGATTGATGATATTTTACAGCCTGAGAAAAAGCAAAAAAGTATCATTGGTTTTATGAATCGAAATCTGGCCGCTCCCATAAAAAAAATGCTGGAAGACATCCCCAGAATCGACCGATGGAACCCGCCACCCGGCTGTGATATGTATTATTCCATGCCGGCAATGATTGCCGAAGCTCTGTGCTGTATTGAAGCCTGGGAAAAGGGTGAACCACAGAGCGTTACGATGGATATGCTAAACGAGCGTTTCCGTGACCTTATGCACATCATGGGAATTGGTTACGGATTTTTATGGTTTGAAAAGAGACATTTAATCGAGGAATTATGGCATATCAACGCATTTGAGAATATGGTCAACCGGGCCATGCGCTATTATGGTCGGGACTATCTATGGCTCACCAATGAAAATGCTATGCCAGACGAAATGCGCCGAGCTATGGTTTGGTCAATTGACCATGGACATCCGGCAGTGATGGAATGGGCCGGCGGAATCCCCGAGTTCAGCATTGTCACCGGCTATGAAGATAACGGTAACACATTGATTGGATGGACATATTGCGGAGAATGCGCCGCCAAAACAAACGAGCAGGGAATGTTTGTGAATCCTGCTCGTTGGGATGAAAATTTTAGGTTTAATGTGCTAATTATCGGGGACTCAATACCATCAACCTACTCTGACAAGGATTCCATACAATATGCTCTCGAAGTGCTTGACCGCAAAGAGCCGAAGGGATTAGAGGCAATTAACGAATGGGGCGTAGCCGGAGATGCTGCCCTGAAAAAATGGCTGGAGGCCTGTGATACAAATGAACATTCTATTGAGTTGTTTACCATCCACGATATTTTCACTCATGCTCTGTATCAAAATTCGATTTATACACAGAAATGTATTCTGCCCTATTACAAGAAACTCGGTGAAAGAAACAGCAGACACGTCAATAATACAATTATACAGATTGGCATTGCAGTCAATATAATCGAAGATGACCGTAATAGGCTGGGTGCCCAAAAAGAAAACCCGGAAGCCCATGCCGACGCATGCAGGCGGCATATAAAAAATCTCATACAACATAGGGAATATATGCGCGGCTGGCTGAGGGACTTATTGACTTCAATATAGCGGGCGAATTTTAACGCCACCAAAAGAATTAGAACCGCTGTTAAAAGGAAAAATCTTTTCCAATGTTTTAACAAAATAAAAGACTTCACTGATTATGGTGTGCTACCCCATATAGGAATTGTTATATTTCAAGGTGCTATATGGGGGTAGCATATCATTAAGGTAAAGTCTTTTATTTTTTATATAAATGCAAACATTTTTGGGATTCGGCTCGGTCAGAGGGAAATAGAGGATACCGACTGATAAAAATGGTAAAAATACCGATAATAAACGTTATAATGCAGGCCTCTTTATGTCGGCATGATAGAGACTTCTACCCTTTCAGCAATAATTTCCTCACCGTTCCATTTCAAGTAAGTTTGCACGGCACCAAGGTTATCAGAATTGTTTATTCCGATAATCCGCTGATAGGCCAGCAATTGATACAAACCATTATAATCATTGACAAGCGGATATAACGCACCGAGAGCTAGAACGCTTCCTTCAGTTGGTTTTAGGAGTTTGCCATTATTATCATATACTCCGGCTTCTAGATACATAGCCATATTGCCGCTTACGTCTATGATGAATTTAAGATTACCTTGTAAACTGGATACCGCAACCTTAAAATTGTCAAGGAAAACAGCTCTGTACATCAAGTTATTATTAAAATTATCGGAATCAAACAATAATAAAGGAGTATTGTTCCTAACCGTATAAAGATAGGCAAAAATATATCCGCCGCTGCCGCCGGAATCAATGTTGACCAATATATCCAATTGCTGTTTCGACGTGAAATTACCGAGAAACAATTGAGCATTGTATCCACCGGCATTAGTCAGAGGGATCCATATAAATGTATTTGTTCTACCGTCTTGGACTGCGATTGCTATATTATCGGCATAAATATCAGCAGGAGTTGTTTTTTGGCCTACAAGATATACACTGTCGGAAATTAAATCACCATTTATGTCTCCTGACTTGAAATCGAGGATATACGTGTTGTTAGATACGGGTGCCTCATACTGATCAAACATAAGGAGTACCTCTTACTTTACTTATTATACTATATTTTATTCAGAATGCGTAAGCGGTAAATCATACGTACCGACAACCAAAAAACAAAGCCGCCAGATGATGG
>JAFADH010000039.1 GCA_023424995.1 Bacillota bacterium
CAAGGCCTCCGCCAGCTGCTCCTGCCGAATACCCCTGAATTTTCTGATTTCCTCCAGCTTGTTTTTCACATCAATGGTCTCCTTTATACAATGTAAAGTACACTTTCCATTGTATAATACCAGAATTGCAGAATAATGTCAAGTGCACTTTCCATTTTTGTTTGAATCATCTGATTTTTCATTTTTTGAACCAGAGACAGCAGATGAAAAATCGTAACAATAAGATAAGCAAGGTACTCCACGGAATTTGAACGTGGGTGCCTTGCTTGCCAATAATTAAACTCTCAAATGCAAATCAAACAAAAACATACAGGTTTACGCCGCTCCCCTTTTAATTGCAGGAATGATGTCAATATACCTTCCGTTATACTTCACCGCACACCCAATGTAATTTCTTGTGCATTTTAAAGTATACTCCATCTTACATAAACGTTTTTATTCACAAACTATCCTCTTACCACATTTCTTTCCTCGCCTCGAAGGTAAGCTTCGATGTTCTTATATACCTCGTCCGATACCCGCTGTCTGGCTTCCACAGTAGCCCAGGCTATATGCGGAGTTATAATAAGCTTCGTACTGTCCTGGATCTCAATTAAGGGATTCGCTGCCGCCATAGGTTCCTCGGTCAATACGTCCAGTCCCGCTCCGCCGATCCGGTCCTCCTTCAAAGCCTTTGCCAGTGCCTGCTCATTTATAATCGGACCTCTGCCCAGATTTAACAGGATGGCATTCTTCTTCATCTTACGAAGCTCCTTCTCCCCGATGAGATCCTGGGTCGAAGCATTGAGTGGCGCATGGATGGATATCACATCGGATTGTGCAAGCAGGGTATCCAGATCCACCTGCTCATAGTCAGGATTGGAGTTCCTGCCCGAAGTGGAATAATAGATAATACGGCAGCCAAAAATCTTCGCCGCCTCTGCCACCCCTCTTCCGATTTCCCCAAGACCGATGATGCCCCAGGTCTTGCCGGCAAGTTCATGGAATTTCACGGTGAAGTGGCTGAACACATCCGAACGGATATATTCTCCCGATTTAACAAACCGGTCATAGTAGCTTAACTTCTCATATAAATAGAAAAATAAAGCAAAGGTATGCTGTATAACGGACTGGGTCGAGTACCCCTTCACATTGGTCACAGTGAGTCCCCGTCCGTTGGTATAGTTAAAATCCACGATATTGGTCCCGGTTGCCGTAATGCAGACTAATTTCAGATTCTTTGCACCTTCTAAATTTGCTGAATTTACAGGCACTTTATTTAATACAATAATATCCGCTTCTTTAATCCGCTGCGCATTTAATTCCGGTTCGGAAGCCGGGTATTTAATAACCTCTCCAAGCTTGTCAAATTGCGACAGCTCCACGTCCTTACCAAGGGTGTCCGCCTCCAGGAATACTATTTTCATTATCTGATCCTTTCCGGAAATCCGACCTTCTTCTGAACCTTTCGTAAGGTCTTCGTTGCGTAATAATTTGCCTTCTCCGCATTCGCTTTGATGATACCGTCAATATAATCCTTATTCTTGGAAAGCTCGTCAAATCTTTTCTGAAGCGGTTGCAGCAGATCAGCCACCGCTTCTCCCACCGCCAACTTGAAATCACCGTAGCCTGCATTCTCGAATTCCTTCTCTACCCCGGCAGCTGTCTTACCGGTTGCAAGGCCGTAAATCTCAATCAGATTGCGGATACCTGGCTTATCATCGGAATAGACGATACGGTTATCCGAATCCGTTACCGCTCTTTTAAACTTACGCACTATGGTGTCTCTGTCATCCATCAGATATATGCTTGCATTGGGATTTTCATCGGATTTGGACATCTTCTTCTCCGGCTCCTGAAGGCTCATAATTCTTGCTCCCTGTTTACCGATATATACCTCGGGAATGGTGAAAACCTCTCCATAGATCGAATTAAAGCGCTGTGCAATATCACGGGTTATCTCCAGGTGCTGCCTCTGGTCATCCCCCACCGGTACAACATCCGCCTGGAACAAAAGGATATCTGCCGCCATAAGCACCGGGTAAGTATAAAGGCCTGCATTGATATTCTCCGTATGCTTTGCTGCTTTATCCTTGAACTGGGTCATACGGTTCAGCTCGCCCATGTAGGTATAGCAGTTTAATATCCAGCTCAGCTCCGCATGTCCGGATACATGGGACTGGTAATAGATGCAGTTCTTCTCCGGGTTAAGTCCCGCAGCAATATATAAGGTAAGCAATGCTCTGGCTCTTTTACGAAGCTCCGCCGGATCCTGGCGCACAGTAATTGAATGCATATCCACAACACAATAAAAGCATTCATATTCATCCTCCAGGGCAATCCAATTCTTTAAGGCCCCCAGGTAATTACCCAAGGTCAAGGTTCCGGTCGCCTGCATTCCGCTGAATATCGATTTCTTTCCGTCTAACATATGTCACACCCTCACTTAATCAAGCCCTTCGAAAAAGGCCTGGTATTTTCTATAAAATATGTTTCTTCCAATATATAAAGAAAGCCCGTAAATGTCAATGCATACTTTACCGCTATACTAATCGGGCTTACGGCTTAATCGCAGGCCTTGAACAGTTCCAACAGCTCAGGAAGCTTATCAATTACGTCATAATATTCCGACACCTTCCCAAATCCGTATCGGGCATAGATAAAGGGAATTCCCGCCGTCCCGGCAGCATCCGCATCCCCCTGTGTATCCCCCACATAGACAGGACTTCTTAATTCATTCCGTTCGATCACCGACCGTATATTGTCAGCCTTTAATTTGCCGGACCTGCCCGGATATTCATAATCCGTAAAATACTTCTCCAACTGAGGATAGGCCTGAAAGAAGCATTGGATATAACCTTCCTGGCAATTGCTCACGATAAAAAGCTTATACCTTCTTGAAAGCCCGGATAACGCAGTCTCGAGCCCTTCATACAAGGCTGCGCCATTCTCTGCCAGATATACGCATTCATACTCACAGCAGTCATTGATTATCTTAACAGCCTGCGCTTCCTCAACACTTTGAAATAATTTCACCCCTATTACATCCAGGGGCAGCCCAAACAGTCCTTGAAGCTTTTCCACTGTAACTTCATCGGTAACAAACGGATATTTTTCCTGTAAGACTTTATTAAAAGCCTCCGCCACCTCTGTTGTAGAATCCCACAAAGTTCCATCCAAATCAAAAATTATGCTATCGATCATATCTGTGTTAACCATTCCTTATCATGATGTGTTATATAGTTTTTATTACAGATAATATATTACTAAGTATCTGCCTCACTTGAAAAGTATGACTCTTTATATTACTAATGTCAACCGTCGAATTGCCTAAGTTTCATTAATACGCAGTAAAACCGGCTTGAAAAATATCATGCCGGTTATTATCACTCTTATATTTAACTTTATTGTCTTTCATTTTTATTTTGCAATTTTATTCTGCAATTCTATTCTGCAATTCGATTATCTTTCAATTTTATTAATCTTTCATTTATTATCTTTTTATTGTCTATGAATATATTGTTTTATACATCCCGCATGAAATACGTGTATAATGTACCCATAACCGTGGACACAGTATTTAGTGGAGACCTGCCTTTCAGACATCCTTACTAAATAGATTCTTAGTTATGGACACTCGATGCTATCTAACATCACTACTTGTGTTTTTTTATAATATCTTTTATATCTTTTATATCCCTTATATCTCTTTTATAACGGATTACTGCACCACATCTTCTATCACCGTACCACGCTTCAGCTTAATCACATGATCCGCAAGCGATGTGATTTCCGGATCGTTAGTAGCAATTATCAGGGTTCTTCCCTGCTTTCTCGTCAGATCTGCAAGATATTCTATAAGATCCCGGTCCAGATGACGACACATATCAATATTCGGATCATCCATAAGGATAATATTGGGTTGTCTTATGAGAGTCCGGACATATACAACACTTTGTATCTGGTTCCGCAGAAGCTGTCTCGGATACCGGTTAAGAATATCCGTAATTTGGAGCATATCCGTTAACATCTTATAATGGGTCTGAATGCAGGCTGTCTTAGCCAATAACAACGGCAGTATGATATTTTCATGTACGGTAAGCTCCGGAATGAGTGAATCGTTCTTCGTCAGATACCCGATATTCTGCCTTCTCATGATAGACAGCCGGTCATCATCATAGCCGGTGATGTTCTCTCCATTGATATAAACAGATCCGCTGGTTGCTCTGTCATAGCCTCCCAGCAGCCGAAGTAAAGTTGATTTACCAGAACCTTTATTCCCACAGATGGCAGCGAATTCCCCTTCCTGTATCTCCATATTGCAATTCTCTATGGCATGAAAGGGACTCTCATTATAATAGAAGGATTTCTTTAAATTCTCACACTTAATTAATATCATCACTATTTCACTTCCTTATGTAATAATACTAGTATCGTGCTTTAGAATGCTTCCTTCATCTCCTGACCCATGGAAGTAAATTCGGTCAAAAGATTGGAACATGGCATTTTCTTAATCTCACGGTCCAGATAAATACCGACAGAAATAATAAAACAGCTAGCTGCTCCTACGATAATGAAAAAGGTCTGCGTCGTATTAATCATCTCGCTGGAATCCGTATTCAAGGAGTAGCTGCTGATTACCTTCAAAACCATATCTGTTATAGAAAAGCCCGACAAAAGCCCAACCGGAGTAGTTATAAGAATTAAGCATAAAATCTGTACCAAAATCAAGATACGTATATTATATCTGGTAGCTCCTATCTGCCTTAATATAAGATAGTCTCTGAGACCGGACTTCATAACGCTATAGTACTGGTTGGATACATATGATACGCCTGCTATTATAAATACAGCCCGTATGCTGTGGTAAAGATAACGAAAATCGGGATAAAAAAAGTCCGAACTCAAAATCAGAACATTATCTATATAGACCATGAGAACAGCGATCAGGACATAAGCTGCGATTATCGAAAGTATAACATAAAGATAATTCTTTTTATTCTTTAGTAAAATCAGCTTAATATACAACATTAATAAGTTCATTTTCTCCTCTTTTCATTCCATACGCAAAATGCTTGGATTGGTCAAATCCAAGCACTTCGCTACTGTGTTACTAATGATTGGTAAGTATTTATTCCCCTATAGATACTTATAAAAAAAGCCAATCAGCCACCGAATAATCTTATTAACCATCCAAGAATATCTAAAGCTGCATTAGTTTGCATCATATCTTTTCCCTCCTCGAATATTTGAAAGGATCTTGGTTACAAGCTTTTTATAGCATATAACCAAGATCCTTTCAACAGCCCGAAACATGAACGTCGGTTTTTCTTGTATGAACGTTGATATGTAATTTATTGTAATCTGTTTTTCATATAAATATCTACGAAAAACCTATCATTATCTGATTTAAAACTAGCAGTCCCCTGATATTTTTCAACTCGTTGTATTATGTTTTTTATACCGAAACCATGCAGATTTTTATCTCTTTTTAATGTTAAAAATCTTCCGTTATGATATTCCAGCTTTCCTTCCATTGGATTTGTCACCTCTATATAGAGGTCGTCCTTATAGCTAGAAATCTTGATATCAATATCACTCATAATGTCCGATTCCCTATCCATTCTAATAATTGCTTCTATTGCATTAGAGACTAAATTGGCAAATATGACACATAAATCCATAGCTGAAATATAAAGCTTCTCAGGAAAACTCCCTTTCAAATTAATTGCAATGTTATCTTTTTTGTGCTTGCTCTGAGCATCATTAAGAATGGCATTGACAATGTCATTACCAGTATCGAACAATATACCTGTATTATCCGAAGTTTCAACCATCTGATTAAGATACTGCTCCATCTCTTCCAATCGATTCGCTTGATATAATGCATAAATACAGGAAAGATGATTTTTCATCTCATGCCGGATACCACGCATCTCCTGTTGCTTCTCATTCACAAGAACATAATATTGCTGCTGCGATTCTATGATATTTTGATTAATCAAAGACAGTGCCTTGTAATTATCTCTTGATTCTGCAACTATTACAATCATAAGGCAGACTCCAATATAACATATAACAACAATGATAGATACTATAACCATAGCTTTTCTGGCAACCTCTGTTGTTGCGTCATTAGATCTGACCAGAAGGCTTGCTAATGTAATTAAGCCAGTGGCTATTCCTGCAAATAACAAAGAATATATCTGTTTCGATATATGTATCTGTGTATTACTTATCTTCTTTCGTCTTCTTAAAAATATAATCAAACTAATTAATGTTAAATCTATGATATCTATGGCATAATTTACTATACTGCTATCAGTCACCTCAGCACCAGTCATATCAATGATTAGTGAAAACAAGCCTACATAGCATAAATCAAGAAAAAGTATAAAAATATATAATAACATGGAATACGCAAGTTTTTGAAAGAATTTGCCCTGCAATATTAATCCCACTGATATCATTACCAGTAATGCCCGAAAAAACATCATTTCATCCGGATATTCATCTCTAAATAAAGAAGTGACAAATATAATAATTGTTTGTCCAAGCAATATAAAACATAATGCTTTTTTATTTTTAATAAACGGAATATTCATTATACCCCACAAAAAAAGCAATATTTTCATATATTCAGTTGCAAAAGAGTATAGTACATCATATATGTTTGTTAACATAATTCTTTAGATTCCTTTCGTAACACATAACATTTATACTTATATCTGATGACACAATGGTTATGCTAATCCATTCACATACTACTAACTCTTACCTTGCATTACGCCTTCTGTATTCCCTGCATGCTTTCTTTAATTTACCGCTCTGGCGAATTGCAAGCTCTACCTTTTCACCATTTTCCAGTAATACGTCTTTACCGATTTCTTCGATATATGCCATATTTACGATATATGATTTGTGCACACGAAAAAAGTCTCCTGTGTTCAATATGCTCTCCCATTCCATCATGGTAGATGTACTTTCATAAGAATCCTTCTTCGTTCTTACAATAGTATTCCGATTATTATATTCGATATAAATAATGTCCCTTATTTTAAATAAAACGGTTTCTCCATCTGTTCCTACCATAGCCTTCGAATCTTTTGTAAGGTCATGAATGGCTTCGGATAATACTTGATTAAACTCTTTATGTTTCAATGGCTTTATGAGATATCGGAATGCTCTCACTTTATATCCCTCCTGCATAAAACCCTGATAGCCTGTCAGGAAGATGATGATCATGCTCTCATCCTTTTCCCTGATCTTCTCTGCCACCTTCATTCCGTTAATGCCCTTCATCTGGATGTCAAGAAACAGTATATCAATGGGTTGCTTACACATAAGAAGCTCTTCTCCGGAGCTAAAGCACACGGTTTCGATATCATTAATATGTAGTAATTTATATTCTTCGCAGAAGTTCAATAATTCCCTGCGAATGATATTCTCATCATCACAGATTCCAATCCGCATTGATGGTTCCCCTCTCCATACCCAATTATTGCAATTATTAATATCATAATAACAATCCTGCCTGTTTTCGTCAAGAAATAGCATAAAATACCTAAAGAAAATTTATACGTTTAGGACCATATTCCCATCATGCCTTATCAATACAAAAAAAGCCCTGTTTTGGACCGGACTTTTCTGCAGATTGACGGAATTATAAAGATTCACAATTAATATATTGTACTCACCTGATTAATACGATAAAATAATTATAAAATCAGGTGACATATCATTTCAAGAAAGGAAGGTTATTACCAATGAAACAAATTGCAAGTTTTACAATAGATCATACCAAGCTGTTATGCGGAGTCTACGTATCAAGAAAGGACCGGATCGGCAATGAGACCATCACTACTTTTGATATCCGCATGACCCGTCCCAATTATGAACCGGTAATGCTTAATGGGGAAATCCATGCCATTGAACATCTGGCCGCTACTTATCTTCGTAATCATACTGAATTCGGAGAGCGTATTGTGTATTTCGGTCCCATGGGGTGCCGTACCGGATTCTACCTGCTTGCAGGCGGGGATTATTCCTCCAGGGATATTCTTCCTCTCATCACTGAGACATATGAATTTATTCGCGATTTTGAAGGAGATATCCCCGGAGCTACGCCGGAAAACTGCGGTAATTATTCTGATATGAATCTGGAATTGGCAAAATTTTATGCAAAACGGTTTTTAGATGAAGTATTATATCAGATTGATGATTCTCATTTGATTTATCCTTCATAATATGTAAATTATACGAACAATAAAAGACTCAGTGCCATTACCGCCATTCCTGAAATCAGTCCATAAATCGACAGGTGATGTTCTCCGTATTCTCTTGCGGAGGGTAATAATTCGTCAAGACTGATATATACCATGATGCCGGCGACAGCGGCGAAGATGAAGCCGAACATGACATCATTAAAGTACCTGAATAACAGCAGATATCCTATCAATGCACCAACCGGCTCTGATAACCCGGATAAAAAGGATAACTTGAAGGCTTTCTTTCTGCTGCCCGTTGCATAGAAGATCGGTACCGCCACAGCGATCCCTTCAGGAATATTGTGTATTGCTATTGCCAGGGCGATCGGTATGCCAAGACTCGGGTCGCTTAACGCTGCTGTAAACGTCGCCAGGCCTTCCGGAAAATTATGAATTGCAATAGCTAGTGCGGTGAATAACCCCATTCTCATTAAATTTGACTTATGGCTTTCGCTTTCCCCGTCCATTTCCTCTACGGTATGTATTTCATGGGGATTTTCTGTTGAAGGGATCAATTTGTCAATAACGGCTATAAGCAATATACCGAAAAAAAATCCTCCCACCGTAGCCCAGGTTCCGCCTTTTACTCCAAGAGCGGTTATTAAAGCATCCTTGGCTTTTACAAAAATTTCAACAAAGGAAACATAAATCATTACTCCTGCCGAAAATCCCAATGCCACAGACAGGAATTTAGTGCCGGTTTTCTTTGTAAGCAATGAGAGTGCACTTCCTATACCGGTAGAAAGACCCGCAAAAAGTGTCAAAGAAAATGCAAACATAACATTAGAGAAATTCATGAAGCCTACTCCTTTTCAAAATATAATCTTTCGTCTTTCATCAAATATGAAAGCTATTATGGAAGATAATGTGTATGTAAATACCACCCTTATATCATACCACCATAATATAAGATATAGTAAGAGTATAATAACATAAAATCTTCAATTTGGGTAACTTTTTACTTCATTCCTAAAAAAATTACTAAATCCTGCCGATCGTTCTGTTTATAATGCATGAGACCGTAATCGGGCCGGATAACAGTTAAAAACACAGTATAATCAAGATAAACCAACAACTGCTGCAAAATACGAAAAACGGATATCCGTTAATAGATATCCGTTTTTCCTATTTTAGATTTATATGTATCTCTATTTTCTGGTAGCCATAATTTTCTTTATCATGTCAAACTGCTGCTTTTCTTTTGGTGTTAATTTCTTAGATATAGTGTCCATCAGAACATCATATTCATCCTTTGTAAATGTCATGTTCTGCTGCTGAAGCCTTCGGTTGGTAGCCATTAACAAAGGTACTATTTTATCCATTGATTTACCTTCTGCCTCATTCATAAGTTCAAGCAGAATTGTCATTTTCCGTGGGTCAACGTTTTTAAGCTTCGGATTATTCGTCCAGGAAGAATCAGCCATCTTTATTCTCCTTTTGATCTGATTTACTGTTATTATCATATGACACTGAGTTTAAAAGCATGCTTAAGTTTTCGAAGGTACTTACTTTATCCTGCGGAACCATGGATTTTATTATTTCAAGCATCATATCATTATTTCTGAAACCCGAACCGCTATTGTTCCCTAAGGCTGATGCTGCCGTATTATCAGCTCCCTTCTCATTTCCTGCCTGCCTGCTTATCTCTTCGTCCCTTTTCCGACTCTCTTCTTCCCCTTGCATGTTATTTTGTTTGTCATACTGTTCCTTCTCCTGATGACGCGCCGGACCGTCTTCCGGATCATCCTCCGGTCTATGCTCTGAATCAGTGACCAGTTTATCTTCTTGGGTACCTTCTTTTTTATCTTCTTGTTTGTTCTCCAGAATACTGTCCAGCTTTCTCAGCCATTCAGCTTCTTCCTCGTCTTCCGCAAGATTTTTTTCAGCGTAAAAACCTGCTGTGTAATCAGATCCGTCAGTATCCCCGGCACCGGTTTCTGTCTCCGGTGTTTTTCTAAAGCTATTGAATATTGATTCAAAATTCATCCCCGAGAAATTACTCATTACTGTTTCCGCATCAAATCCATCGGCGGCAAAGTCTCCGAACCCCTGCATGTTTTTCATGGTCTCCATCACATTGTTATACATTTCAAACATCCTCTTTATATTGAAGAAGTTCAGAATACGGTCGATGACCTCACGTTCTCTATGATTACAAACTGGTCTTATTCCATTCAGTAAGCCCTCCATATCAAGCTTATCGGCTTCCAAGCCACATGCAGTCATATTGCCGGGGTTTGATATGTACTTTATAGTGCCCATCAGCTCGAATACTTTGACAAAAACATCAGCCATTCCCTTGGTTCTTGAATCCACGAACGGTATTGCGGCTTTCACAATTTCCGCTGTATGCAATATGTCTTGATCTGCCATAGCTTCTCCCATTATTCATCCTCAGAATATTATATTCACGGAAATGTGAAAAAAGCACCGGCATGAGCATACGGTTTATATCCCCTATTTAAGAATCACTATGGAATACATGGGTAGTTCCAATATGCCTCCCTTCAATATAACTTCACTGCCATCGGCTGTAAGGTATCCCCTGATATTAAGCTCAGCCATATCTGCCTTCCTAAGCTCCAGCGTCTCCGTTTCTTCGCTCATATTATATATTATGACAAGCTCACTGCCTTCATGCACCTTTTTCACGGCACATATATTCTCCGTGGCAAGAGAAGCAATTCCGCTGATGTCTCCCCTGGCAATCTCAGGATTTTCGTTTCTGATGCGAAGGGCACGCTTATAATAATTCACAATGGATAACGGATCGTTGAGCTGTTCGTCCAAAGCAGCAAACCTCTGCTCCACTGTATCCGCACCTTGAGGCGGCTTTGTAATTCCTGTCAGGTCGGCAACAGACCAGTTCATGGGAAGACGTTTATTCTCATCCTTATCCCCCTTGCTGTTCATACCGATTTCTTCCCCATAATATACAAACGGACTTCCCTTCATGGTAAGCAGAACTCCCGCAGCCATCTTCATAAGCTTCGGATCATTAACGCATTGAGCCGATATTCTCGTATTATCATGATTACTTACAAAGGGGGAATCAATATAATCCGGGTTCTTCTGTTTGTACTGTTCTTCGAGCCTCAGAAGGGAAGCCTGGAAAGTACTTGCATTGGCGGAACCCAGCTTTCGTATGGAACTGACGATAAGTCCATTGTACTGGGCGAGAGGATAATTAAAGATGCTCTGTATCCCGCTTTCATAATAGGAAGCTATAACAGAAGCCGTATCCCAGCATTCGCCGACCACAAAGGCATCTTCCTTCACACTTCTCACATATTCGGTGAACCACCGGAGGACCTCGACATTCTTACCTGTTTCCCCGGTATAATACTCCTTTACCGCATCCAGCCGAAAGCCGTCTACTCCCATATCCAGCCAGTATCTTGTTATATTCTCCAGCTCCGCTCTCAGTTCCTTGTTCTCTAAAGCAAGATCGGGCATCCGGTCCCAGAATACCGCCTCATAATAATAATCGGAGCTGCCGGCCCTATAATACTTTCCGTTATCCGGATTCTCCGCGGTAAAATGATAATAGCCTGCATAGGGACATGCCATTAAATCAGGCTCCTCTCCAGCTTTCAAGCCTGACAGATAAGCAACCGCCTGCCGGAACCATTCATGCTTTGTTGAGGTGTGATTGAATACATAGTCGATGATAACACGAATCCCCCTGCTATGGCATTCCTCCAGCAGTTTCTGAAAATCCTCCAGTGTACCATATTCGGGATCGATGGAATAATAATCCTTAACATCATATTTATGATAAGTATCAGAGGGCATAACCGGCATCAGCCAGATACCATTGAAGCCCATATCACTGATATAATCCAGCTTCGTGATAACCCCGTTCAGATCCCCGATGCCATCCCCGTCACTGTCATAAAAGGAATATACGAATATCTCATAATAATTCCTGTAATTATCATCAATCATATTTAGATCCTGCAGGTAGGCATAGCTATCCTTTCCAGCTGCTTCGCCAGATGCTTTATCCGGTGTATCCGGCTGTACGGCTGCTTCCGGTGTTATCTGCGGTGCACCGTTCTCGTCCTTAACCGATCCTGTTGTAATATCCGGATCAGAAGCTTGTATATCGGATATATCTTTATTACACCCTGTGAATACGGCTGTACCCAGCAGGATGCATAGTAAAAATGCAATTCCCCGTTTTTTCATAGATCCCTCCAAATATCCGCTAATTATTAAGCAGGTAACATCTTTACCCTTCTGTTCCTGAATATAAGTTACCGGAAGTTTAATTGTACTTCCGATAAAAGATACTGCTTCCGCTATCTGCATCTCAATTATGGAATAAGTTTTAAGTCCCCAATAAGAATAAATTGCATCATATAAATTACAGGAAACCGATTTGCTTCCTGTAATTCAACAATTACTATAATTATGAAAGCAACTACGCTGCAGATATACAGAATATCATGCTGTTTTTATCCCTTTACGGACCCGGATACACCTTCCACATAGAATCTCTGTGTCAGAAGGAATACGATTACGATTGGTATGGATATGATTACACAGCCGGCAAAGAAGGTTGTGTAATAGTATTCCAGGAACTCCCTCTGCAGCATGGTCCACAGTCCGATGGCCACCGTATAATAATCCCTGTCCTGGCCCAGGATAACCTTGGCAAAGATATAATCCACCCAGGGTCCCATGAAGGAGGTCAATAAGGTATTGACAATGATGGGCTTTGAGAGCGGAATTGTAATCTTCGTGAATACATCCCATTTTGTTGCCCCATCAATATAAGCAGCCTCATCGACGGTTTTAGGCAGGGTATCGAAAAACCCCTTGGCTATATAGAATCCAAAGCTGGCTCCCGTGGAGTATACCAGAACCAAAGCCAGCAGCTTAAGCTGTCCTGCCTCCAGAAAGCCCAGTCCCTTTAAGATGTAGTATACTGCGATCATGGACATAAAGCTGGGGAACATAGTCAGAATCAAAGCGATGTTCAACAGCTTTTTGCGCATGCGAAACCGCAGCCTGGACAGCACATAGGCTACACAAAGCACGAAAAACGCGGACAGCAGACAGCTGGCAGCCGCTACGCACAGGGTATTAAAAACCATCTGGGGAAGTCCAGAGTACCTTTACCCGAGAACAGATTGGCATAATTGGCAAAGGTAAATACCTTCGGTATAATATAACTCTTATAGGTTCCCCCTTCCTGACGAAGTGAGGTCAATATTACAAAGACAATCGGCAATACCCATATAGCTCCGGCTATGGCAAGACCTGTGTGAACCAGTGAATTCACGATAAATCTCTTTGTCCGGCCGGAAGATAATTTCGCAGGCTTCATTACTGGAACACCTCCTCATCTTTATAAGCTCCCGTACGGCGATAGGTCAGCAGGGATAAGGTTGCTAATATAACAAATATGATGATACCAAGTACCGCTCCGATATTATAGTCCTTATTCGTTATGGTCAGTTTATACAGCCAGGTAACCAGAAGGTCCGTCTTTCCTGCCTGATAATATTCGATGGATTCCGGCCCGCCCCCGGTAAGCAGGAATATTACGTTAAAATTATTAATATTACCTACAAACGCGGTGATCAGTGACGGAGTTGTAATAAAGAGCATGTAGGGCAGGGTGATCCGAAAGAATGTGACAATTGCATTGGCACCGTCTACCTTTGCCGCCTCGTACAGATCCTTCGGTATGTTTATCAGTACTCCCGTCGTTGTTAACATGGTATAAGGAACACCGATCCAGATGTTAACCAGAATAATAGTGATTTTAGCCAGGGCAGGGTTTGTTAAGAACGATATCGTGTCACCTGCTCCTATAATCCCAAGAGCCTTCAACAGGACATTTACCGGTCCGCTGGCATTAAATATGGTGCTCATGGTAAGCAGGGATACAAATTGGGGTACCGCTATGGACAGAACAAACAAAAACCTCCAAAAGCTTTTAAACCTTGTTCCTTCCCTGTTTATTACTATTGCCAGCAGCATTCCCAGAATATAGCAGGAGAAGGTAGCACAGACTGCCCATATGACGGTCCATTGGAACACAGGCCAGAAGGTATTGGCAAGGACTCCTCCGGATTTGAACATCTCCGTAAAATTAACAAATCCGACCCAGTCAAACAAATTGCCCGGGGGCTGGTGCTTGCTGTCATAATTGGTAAATGCGATCATGATATTAAATACCAGCGGAATGATTGTAAAGCCGATGACTCCTATGATCGGAATGAAGAGCAATGTATTATGCAGCTTTTCATTCTTTAAGGCTCTTAAATCCTCCAAAAAACCGGGGATCGTCTTCCCCAGCTCCTTCCTGCGCTGAGTGTCATAAGCGCTTTTCACGGAAGAGCTCAGTATTGCAAGGAACAAAAAGGCAGCAAACAAAGTGATGACACCATAGAGCAGACACAGCATCGAATTATCTCCCGGGATGTATTCATAAATCTGCTTGCTCTCATTAAAAACCTCCTCCTGCTGCCTGGTACCCAAGGTTATCATATCCTGCAGGGCGCCTGCGCCAAACTTTGCCATATATCCTATATAAGCAGCCTCCAGCACCAGGTACAGCAGTCCTCGAAGGATCTGCCCATGAAGAATATTACCCATGCCCAAAATAACAGCTGACAGCTTTGTAACCGTATCTCCTTTAATAAAAGCTCTGCCAAAGCTTATATCACGCTCCGATATCAGATTATGGGATGTGATCCGTTCTTTGCCCGCCATAATCTACCTCCTATTCTCTATAATCCGTATTCCATGCGGCCGGCATCGGTCTTGTATGTCAGAAACGGAATGCCCCCGTAACCCGGGACATTCCGTCCTGATATTATTTTACACTCATACCTGTGCCTTATTATTGAACCTTCATGGATTCAACAAAGGTATCAAGCTTTTCCTGCACATTATTCTTGTTTAAATCTCCGCTTCTGATTTCCGTTGCGATTGCTCCGGCATTGGACCAATATCTGGAACTGAATTCAGAAGATACGGGCTGCATGACGGATGCAACTTCAGCTTCCTTAACTATAACGGCTGCCACCTCGTCTGCCTGAACCTCCGCCGATACTCCTACGGTAAGATTGGTAGGAACCTGAGCTGTCTCTTTGAAGCGCTGCAGCTGCATCTCTTCACTGCCGAGGTAAGCGGCAAATGCTACCGCTACTTCAGGGAAGGCTGCCTGAGCATTTACACCGATCGCTTTGGAACCATAGAAGCTCTTTAACTGATAGGTGTTTCCATCCGGACTGAAGGCGGGAATAACGGCAAGCCCCAAGTCATCACCCAGAGCAGTCTTATACAGGTCATAATCCCAGGAGCCTGTGAACCATGCGCCGATCTTATGCTCTGCCGCCAATTCTGATACGGATACTTCATCATTGAATGCGCATTTGGGGTCATTGATTAAATCAATCAGATAATTGGTCACCGCAACACCCGTTGCATTATTCCAGTCACAACCTGCCGCAAAATCAGACCCGTCAGGACCGTAGATGGTATTGCCCGCACCGTAATACCAGGCGCCCAGTTTCCAGCCGCCGGCTGAGTCGAAGCAGAAATTGTATACACCGTCAGCAGTTGGCTTTGCCATGATGGATTCGATGGACTTTACGTCCTCTTCGGTCAGGATGCTCTTATCATAATACATAAAGAAGGTGTTATGCGTAAACGGAATTGCATAGATGGAATCATCTATGGTCACGGTATCAACAACTGCCTGAGCCATGGTATTCTTAACCATATCGGCCGTAGAGCCCCCCAGCTTTGCAATCGCACCGGCATCTGCCAAAGCTTTAAGCTGGTCATTGGCGAAGAAGAATACATCGCCTGCCGCGGTTACATCCTTTAAGATCTCATCCTTTGCCGTATCCTCTCCCTGTGTTTCCACCGTGAATGTGATGTTCCACTCCGGATGCAGTGCTGCAAAAGACTGGCACATGGAATCGATGGTTCCTGTCTGAATCTGATTCTCGGGAGCCCATATCTTAAGGGTAACATCCTTGGGTGCGGCTGCCGCCTCCGTGGGCTCAGCCTTATCCGTGCTGCCCGGCGCTCCCGTTGCTGCATCATCCGGCGTGGTTTCCTGCTTCCTGCCGCATGCAGCCAAGCTGCCGATTAACAATGCCATAGCTATAAGCAGCGTAAAAATTTTTAATGCTTTTTTCATAAATACTCTACCTCTTTCCTTTTTTGCATATTTCCAAGTTTCATTTGAAACTTAGCCGCTTTGAAATAATCTTTATTGCCTGTTACAAGCCCCATACTTCCCCGGCATATTCCCGTATTGTCCTGTCACTGGAGAATTGTCCCGCATTTGCCGTATTGATAAAGCATTTTCTTCGAAAAGCATGGGTATCGGAGTATTCCCGGTTCACCTTAAGCTTTGCTTCACAGTAAGGAAGAAAATCCAGCAGTAAGTAATAGTGATCCGGCCTGTGCCAGGAAGCTCCGTCCAGCAGAGAATGATAGAGCTCTCCGAACATTCCTGTTCCCCCGTCGCTGAAGGTTCCGTCCACCAGGGTATCCACCGCCTTTTTAATTCTGGGGTTATTTTCATAGATCTCTCTGGAGTTATAGGTATCCCTGATCCTGTCGATTTCCTCCACCCTGGCACCGAAGATATAATTATTCTCTGCCCCTGCCTGCTCTGCAATCTCTACATTGGCTCCGTCATAGGTTCCCAGGGTCACTGCGCCGTTCAGCATGAATTTCATATTACCGGTACCGGAAGCCTCCGTCCCGGCAGTCGAGATCTGTTCCGAGACATCTGCAGCCGGAGTCAGTTTCTCCGCATAAGACACATTATAATTATGAACGAATATCACCTGAAGCTTATCCTTAACCTCAGGATCCCGATCAATCATACCGGCTATTTCATTAATATATTTGATAATCCCTTTCGCTCTGTAATATCCCGGGGCAGCCTTTGCGCCAAAGATAAATACCGTGGGATAAAACTCCCTGATCCTCCCCTCCTTAATTCCGTAATAAATATCCAGGATGGAGAAGGCATTCAGGAGCTGACGCTTGTATTCATGAAGCCTCTTTACCTGAATATCAAAGATAAATTCAGGATCCACGCGGATGCCTTCCCGCTTATGGATGTATTCCGCCAGCTGTCTTTTCTTAATCCGTTTAATATCAGTGAACTGCCTGATTACATTCTTATCATCCGCATATTTCTCAAGCTCCTTCAGCCGGTCAAGGTTCGTTATCCAGGAGCTGCCGATTTTATCCGTTATAAAACCGGATAACTCCATATTTGCCAATGCCAGCCATCTTCGCTGGGTAATCCCGTTGGTCTTGTTATTAAATCTCTCCGGATACAGCTTATACCACTCCTTCAATGCATCCTGCTTCAGAATGTCCGTATGGAGTTTGGCAACGCCGTTAGTGGAATGGCTCGCATAGATTGCAAGCCTTGCCATATGAATGGTATCGCCTTCGATCATATGATATCTGCAGCGTTCCTCCTCCGTAATATCCCCCCTGATCTCCAATTCCTTTACCAGTGCCTTCTGAAGCATTATAATATAAGGATAAACCTGGGGTATCACTGATTGGAACAGCTCCGAATTCCACTTTTCCAACGCTTCCGACATGACTGTATGGTTGGTGTAGGCAAAGGTTTCCCTTGCTATCCTGAGCGCCTTAGTAAAGGTCAGCTTCTCCTGCTCCATTAAGATCCTGATCAGCTCCGGGATCGCAGCCACCGGATGGGTATCATTGAGCTGAACTGCATATTCTTCGGAGAATCGGTTAAAATCATCTGCGAATTTTAGCTTATATCTCCTGACAATGTCCTGCATGGTCGCTGATGAGAAGAAATATTCCTGCTTTAACCTAAGCTTTTTGCCTTCCTCCGTATTATCATTGGGATACAGTAAGCTGCTGATGGCTTCTGCTGAGTTCCGCTGCAGGTTCGCCTTGTCATATTGCTGTTCATTAAAGAGCTCAAAGTTGAAGCCTTCCACAGGCTCCGCCTGCCATAGACGAAGGGTATTTACCTTCTTGTCTCCGTATCCTATCACCGGCGTATCATAAGGAACTGCATAGACGGACTGATCCTTATACCGGATCAGCAGCCTTTCCTGCTCCTTCCTTACCGACCAGGGATCACCGAAGCTCTGCCAGTCATCGGGAGCTTCCATCTGAAAGCCTTCTGCAAAGTACTGTTTAAACAAACCGTATTTATAACGGATTCCATATCCATTCAGTGTAATTCCCAACGTAGTGCCGGAATCCAGAAAGCATGCCGCCAGGCGCCCCAGGCCCCCGTTACCGAGAGCCGCATCTTCTATATCTTCAAATATACGGATATCCAGATTATTCTCACTCATCAATTCTGCAAATTGGTTGAACAGGCCCATATTATAAAGATTGCTGTATACCAGTCTGCCAATCAGGAACTCTGCCGACAGATAGCACACTTTCTTCCCGGAGGCATCCAGGCTCCAATCCTTACCCAGCTTCCTCATGGACGCTTTCGAAACTGCATGATATAACTGAACGGTATCAGCTTCCTTCATGGTGGTGCCATAATCCAGATCCAGTATTACTTCTACATTTTTCTTAAAACTATTCTCCATCTCTTTCTCCTCTATATCCGGGATATCCTTCTGTTATATACAAACCGTTTTCTATGATAAGTGATTTCCGTTGCATACATGGTTTATTTATAAAGCTGTCTTTCACTGTATACATGCTTTATTTAAAGACTGATAACCACTGCATGCACAGCCTCATTTATAAAAATCACCTCCACTGCATGCATAGCCTCATTTATAAAAACTACCTCCGCTGCATGCGTAGCTTCATTTATAAAAATTACCTCCACTGCATATGTAGTTCCTTCCCATATGCTTTCTTCTAACTCTGCTGATTATATCTTCGGCATCCTTGCATAATCTTCCGCATATTGTAATAACAGTTCCTCATCTACCAGATGATATTGGTCTGATGTCATACGCCATTGCCAATTACCTCCTATGGTAGACGGATAATTCATCCGGGCACGGTTATCCAGCAGCAGGAGATCCTGCATCTGTA
>JAFADH010000224.1 GCA_023424995.1 Bacillota bacterium
TATAGTAACCCCTTGACGGGGAGCTTATCGGCGGCGTGAGTTACCTGTAATATCTAAGAAAATCGTCGATACGTGTCCTTGTGCTCTGTCTTGGTTTATCTGAAAACCGAATTGTTACCCATCCATCCTCTTGAGCAGTCACAGTTGCAATCACACCAGAATTCATTTCCAGTTCAATCTTTCCGCCCACACTCATGGTGGAGGGACTGTAGATTTTTGTTATACTTATAACCCTTTACGTTATTTTGATAACATAAAATGTCAAAAAAAGACTACCTCATTGAGATAGTCTTTGTATGTGTCAGCTAATGACACCTATTATCTTTCTTCACGTTTTTTATCGAGGGGTTTATCCCCGACAGCCTTTTCACTGGCTGTTCCCTTGGACTGGATTTCAGCAAGCTTTGACTACTTTTCAGGCTGCTCATTCTGACCGCTATATTTGATATCCTTCTCTACATCATTAACAGTGTCATGTCCTGCAAAATACTTCGTTTTAGCTTGGGTATTAACAACATCCTGTAGCATTTCAACACGCTTGCGGAAAGCTGAACAAATTGCTTCGGTACGTGCCTTATCCACAAACAATGAGCCTTTTACAATTTCACGAAACTCATTTTCTATGTCAGCTAGGGAAGATAAGTCAAGCCAATCAAAGGATGTGACAAGCTTAATCTGTTCCTCATGATTGTTTTTAAACGGTTTACAGTCTGCCTTTCCGCTTGCACTGATAAGCGATAACGGTTTTGAATACCATAGGGAAGTGCCACTGTCGAATATGGGGGCAGCCCCGACCCATTCTAATGTTTCCGCATTTCGGATTACTCCAAAATTGTTTTGGTGTCTATCCTCATTTAGAACCAAATAATCAAGCACCATCATCCTATTAAGGGAATCTTCCATATCGGGAATCCCTAACCTGTCACAGCAGTTTAAATAATGCTGATACACTGATATGTGGTTTGGCTTTTTCTCTGTCTGCATAACATACCACGCAGTGATAAGTTCTGTGCTTGGTGTGATGAAGTTATCACAGACACTAAACGGATATTCTTCCTGTACCATCAAGGAATATGGGGTATGGGGTATGCCTAATCTTTCACATATTTTACTGGCAAACACTTCATTGTACGGTTCTTGCTGTGTCGCACCGCTTCCACCTTTTATCAAGCACCGCTTCCCATCAATGATTTTCCATTTCTTTTTCAGCCATCCATCAGATGTATTGTCAGGTGACATTAAGCTTATTTTTTCATTTTCCGAACCCATCCCAAAGAGGATATTACCCACATCATCAGAAAATGTATTTTCAAAGAAATTCACATCAGCCCACTTCATATCTGATTTTCTTGGACAAATCCAATACTGGTCAGAAAGGCTTAACCCAAAACATTTATCAAGAAGCTTTTGTGTTGTAGTCATATTCAATTCTTCAAGTGCCTGTCTAATACCATCCCTGCTTACCGGAATTGCTCTGGACTTCCACCACTCATTCAATGAGCCACGATTAATTTCACCCTTTCTTACAAGGATACCAACTGGCACATGATTTTCGGCATATACTTTGCCTATGGCAGAAATAGAGGACGTATGTTCATCAAGTTCAATATCGGCTACAGGTGTGGTTTTATGCATTAAAATGTATTTCATATCCTCACCTGCTTTCTTTCAAAAATTCCCGAATTTTTATTAAACTACATTGTATCATATTTTTGGTCATTTGTCACTATTTCATTCTTGGAATGCTGATTTATCTAGCTTCATATGCTTTGTCGAGGGGCTTTGCTCCGACAATTTTTTCACTGGCTGTGTCTTTGGACTGAATTTCTTGGAGCATATGTTTCAGCTGGACATTGAGACCCATACGTTCTGCCAGCGTCGACGGTTCAACTGCCATTGGTTTTTGGAGTGCTTCCGGATAATATCGCCGCAAAAAGTCGGCAGCAACATCTTCAAGCTGTTCTTTGCCGATGATTGGTACCAGCGCATCAGAAAGGGGATTGGTCTGCCTTCCTCTGGAGTCATACTCGCAAACTTCTGTAATCGCAAAATCATTCAGCCGCTTTGTCAGATCACCGGTGCTGGATATCATAAACCAGGTCGTGTTTTCATCATATCGGTCTTCACGCCGGTTCCGCTCAGAGACTTCGATTTCGGCTTCAACCAGAACATCAAATGCGATTTGCATGTCTGGTCGGTTGTTGACATAAACCTGCTTGACTTCAATATCGGAAAGCTCGGCAGAATCTACCGACCGTACCGAGCGGGAGGAAAAACGCAACTTGCCAGAACCGTCCTGCAGAGAAGCTGCAACGGCATTGAAAAGTTCGTTATAAAAACGGTTGGCTACATATTCTCTGAATGAGCGTTGAGCCATTGCGCGTCCCCCCCCCAATTGAACTCGCAAATCCTATGTCAATAGATGAATTTCTAATCATTCCCATTATATCACTGTGAACATACCGATTCATGCGTTTCTGTAAATGTTTCCCTTGATTTCACAGCTCGCTCCTTGTACATCGGAGATATTCGTGGTATAATATTGCAAATGAACTGGGAGGGCCTTTTATTCGTTAAGCTTTAATAGGCAATAACCATCCTTCTATAAAGATAAGATGAGTTATGCTAATTTTTCTTACCAGGGAATGACTTTTCCCTCATTATCGATGAAGACAGGATGATCCTCCTCCATCCTATGAAACAGAGCAGCCAGCTTTCCTGCATTCTCATAGGGATCCAGATCGGCATTGGGACCTCCCATATCCGTTCTCATCCAGCCGGGCTGGACAGCTACTACGATTATTTTATCCTCTTTTAAGTAATTGGACAATAATTTGGTGCCCATATTAAGAGCCGCTTTTGACATGCAGTAGTCAAACTCCTTCACTCTTCCGGTCCAGGTGATGCTGCCGCTTTCCGAGGAGATATTAATGATCTTGGGTACGGTTCCTTTCTTTATCAGGGGTAAAAAGGCTTTCACCACTCTGAGAGGCCCGACTGCATTTACATCATAGACGGAATTACAATCATCCAGATTGGTTTCCTCCAGAATATCAAAGGAAGTATCACAATGAATGCCGGCAGAATTAATTATAATATCTAAATGGCCGGTTAGTTCCGCAACTTTTGCCGCAGCCGCCTGGACGGAAGCCGTATCGGTCACATCTAAAATAACCGGTTCCAATAAGTTCCCATATTCCTTCTTTAATGATGTTAAGCCTTCCGCATTACATCCTCTATAACCTGCGAAGACCCGGCTGCCTTCCTCTAAGTATCTTCTGACAAGACAGAACCCCAGTCCCCTGGAAGCACCTGTGATCAGGATTTCTTTTTTCATGACTTTTCCTCCTTATATATGTTATTAGGCTGTAACTTATTCTGTATATATAATGCTATGATACAAATGGGCTGTTCCCATTAATAGGTTAATACTACCTGTATTAATTCACTTGGATTTTTATCAATCATTTCATATGCCTCGGATACCTTTTCGAAGGGAATCCTGTGAGTGATCAGGTTATCTATTTTTAATTGTGACAATAGCCGGAGGCAAGCCGTTACTTTGCGTCCATGATCCCACATTCCCCTGATGGAAGGGTCTGAGTTTCCTGATTGGGAGCTGCGGAGGGTCACTCTGTTATGGTGAAATTCTTCTGACAGATTTATATCACCGCAAGACCCCTGATACCAGCCGAGAGCCGTAACTACTGTATCATCCCCGGCCATACGGATGGCGTTATTCAGCGCTTTCTGGTTTCCCGAGACTTCAATTACCAGATCGGCTCCCTTATTACCCGTAAGCTTCCTTACTGCTGCCGCAGCATCCTCTTCACCGGAGTTTATAACATAATCCGCACCGTTTTCCCGGGCCGTCTTAAGCCGTTTCGGAAATACATCCACACCGATCACATTTGCCGCTCCGGACTTTTTAACCATCTGCACCACCAGCTGACCTAATACGCCCAGCCCGGATACCACTACATTATCTCCTAATTTAATACGGGAATCCAGTATCCCGTTAAATGCAGTCATTAGATTGGTGAATACCACTGCTTCCTCCGGCTTCACATTATCAGGAAGCTTTATTAGTTCCACTTCCCATTTAACACTCTCTGACTGGTGAGGAGCATTCATATATACAATATCGCCCGCCTTGATATGCTTCATTTCTTCTCCCGCTTCAATCACCTCGCCGACGGCGGAATACCCCATGTACCATACTCCCGGATCACAGCTCCTGATAGGATAGGACCACTTTTCCTCAGTAACCGCATCCCTGAAAATCCCTGTGACAGGATCCTTGGTACGCTGAAAAAAGGGAGCGATCCCCCTGTATACACCCATCTCGGTTCCATGACTGATACCGGAACAGATCGTTTTCACCCTCACCTGTTCCTTTCCCAGAGGAAAGCTCTCTATCTCTTGCACTTTTAAGTTCTTGCAGCCTTCATAAACCATAATCTTCATGTTGTTTTTCACACTCCTTAATGTACTAAATAATTTCCTGTTCTCTTTAAAATCAGTAGTTTTATGCTTTACGCATAATCATATTATAGATTCATCCCGTTAATTATCAAATACACGATTGTGTTTTTACTTTGCATGATTGTGTACTTATTCAGCAGTTTCCTTAAACAGTATAAAAGGTACCCTTCCATCAAGATGCCGGCTGTCTTGTATAACAGCCGGCATCTTTTCATTCCTTGGTTGTATCGATTATATTCGCTGCTATCTTGATATAAATTCATAAAGCAGCTTTGCAGCATCGGATCTTAATGAAGCTGCCTTCGGCCTCAATTTCCCAGCGTCTTCTATGATCAGTCCGGCTTCTGCAAAAAGCCCGGCTGCATTCCGCGCATATCCGGATACCTCACCTGCATCATTGTAGCTGTTCAGTATCTTTCCGGTGCTGCCGGCCGGCAGCTCTCCCAGCTGTTCCAATACACGGTACAGGATGACCAGCATATCCTGCCTGCTGATAGCCGCCTCAGGTGCAAACCTGTTCTTTCCGACACCCTTTACCAGCCCCAGGCGTTTTGCAGCCGCAAGATACGATGTGTAATACCTGCTGCCCGCATCAGCAAAGTTATTCGTAATCTGAGTATCAGGCTCAATATTGTACGCTCTCATTACCATGATCAGGAAATCCGCACGGGTCATCTCTTTAGCCGGGGCAAATCTGCCGCCTCCGGCTCCATTCGTAATACCTCTGGCAGCCAGGAAACCAACCGCTTCTTCATAACTGCTGCCATCTGTAATATCTTTAAAATTCACCTCATTGTAGCCAACTGCATATCTGGAAAAATGCTTTACCGTAAATCTTACGGTTCTCGCGGTGTCATGGTATTTGCCTCTTATTATAATCAACTTGCCGGAACTGTCAATGTAGCAGACAATTACAGAATTCTTCTTTTCACCGGGCTTTAAGGAATAAGGTATATTGATCTCTGTCCTTCCATTGCCGAACTCGGATATCTCTTTACTGCCTGCCATGACTGTGAAGTCATAGACAGGTCTGTCACCGATCTTCTTTTGCGCCTCCCCGGTAAGAGAGGTCTTATCCACTGCTTTGATATCTACCGTGATATTTCCCGCAGCGGCTGAGCTGCTTATGGAAGCAACCGCATTCACATCAAAGGTAATGGAAGCAATTCCCGCATTGATCCTTATATCGGAGCTGGTATCTTTATACAAATGATGGAAGGCTTCTCCTGATAATAAAACTTTTACTTCCTTGGTATCATCCTTTACCTCAAGGTTAATGGCAATTACCTTTACTTTTTCCTGTTTTGCCCTGCTAATCAGTTCAGTTAATGCGGCTGCATCTACCTGGGCCGTTGATACACCTGTGGAAGCAGCTTCAGTTGCCCTAACCTCCAGGGATACTGTAGAAGATTTTTCGTCATATACAATTGCCTGAGTCGGTTCTACGGACGGAGTTGGTTCCGGTGTTGGTTCTGCGGGCAAAGTCGGTACTGGTGTCGATTCCGCATGCGGCGTTGGCACCGGGGTCGGTTCTGTGGGCAGCGTCGGTACTGGTGTTGGTTCTGCGGGCAGCGTCGGTACTGGCGTCAGTTCCGCAGGCAGAGTCGGCACCGGAGTCAGTTCCGGAGTTGGTGCAGGTGTTGAAATTACAGGATTATTATCCTCAACAAGCAGGTTTATACCTGAGACGCTCCAATCGGTAATTGTATGCGTATCATTCAGGAATGTGGACACGGTATCACTGTAGGTATTTCCCCGAATAATTGCCCCATAGTTGGAATGCGAGATATGGACGCCGGTATCAAGCCGGTCCAGTTCGTTATCAACAACCAGTGTATTAACTGCATCACGGGTTCCGTCAATATTGTCATATGCGGACGCTGATGACGCGGCCCACGCATATATACCGTTCAGTGACGGAGCCTCCGTATCTCCGGCGGCACCGGGATTAGAACCGCCTGTTACTTTGTTGTTCCTGATTTCAGTAGAATAGACATCGGTAGCAAAGTAATAATTTCTTCCGCCTGAACGGCCTGTATTAAAACCGATACCGCCGTACCCGGATCTGCGGGAGACTCCCGTAATGTCATTGTCCACTATCCTTGAATAATAATCCGGTATAATGGCAGAGGAATTTCCGTCGGACCAGATGAAAATTCCCTCGGAGTCCACACTTGTATTGTCGGCAATAACACCGTCAAAGGAATTTCCGAACAGCCATATGCCTTTTGCATTATCCACTACCTCATTATCATAGAAGGTAGCGTTTTTGTTCGGGGCGATCAGGGTGAATTTGCTTGTATGATCCGGCACGACATCAAAAGGTACGGTAACCTCAATGGTATAGCTGCTGAAAGCTTCTCCTGCTGGATAAGTCCCCTCCGGCAATTTCACCTCCCGAAGCTGTCCCTGCCCCCTGCCTTCCACAATCAGGACGGAAAGAGTACCGTAATCCATGCTCGGCCAGGTAAGCCTGTTCTGAGGCGCGGCTGTAATACTTTCCGCCGTCCCCTTCAGCACACTGCCCCAATTCCAGTATCCGTTGGGTACTTCCACACAAAGCGGTTCGCCGTCATTGTGGCTGTTATCCTTTGCCCCCATGTTCTTTACGAAATTACCTTCCATATAGGCGTTATCCCTTGCAAAGATACCGTGTGTCTCCTCGTTAAGCTCGCTGTGCACCGCTTCCACATGGTTGTTCTCGGCAAAGAAGTAGGAGGAAAGGCTTACTACATAACCGAAGGTATACTCAAAATAGTTGTCCCTCAATAAGTAATACCTGTTCCAGCCGGTAATAAACGGCATGGCATGATAACCCACAAAGTGATTATCCTGTATCAGCATTCTTTCGTCTCCGATAAATTCTACCGCAATACCCCGGCCGCCGGTGACACCGTTAATGGAATTACCGTCGTGCTTGCCGCTCTGAGTGGTCCTGACGCTGTCGGTAGGATAATCAATCTTCACATTCTGTACAAAAATGCGGTTTGCCGTCCGCAAGGTCTTATTACCGTAAGATGCTCCCCATCGTTCTCCCAGCCACATAAACGCATCGGGTCTGGCATCCGGATCTTCCGGATGGGCCAGCAGCAGGCTGAGATTGGCTACACCCTGTAATTCAATTACTCCGGCAGTCCCCTCGGACACTACATCGATGCTGTTGATAAAATTAATACCCAAAGGCCCTTCCTTGGTATAAAACAGCCTGGTTCCTTCTCTGCTCTGCCCCAGAAGCACCACACCCGAAGGAAGCGTTATGGTGTCAATATAATAATTTCCGTCAGGGAAGTAAACTATGCCGCCGCCCTCATTTGCAGCTGCCGCATCTACCGCCGCCTGAACTTTTAATGTATCATTGGTCATATCGTCTCCGGCAGCGCCGAAGTCGGTTACATCAAACCGGTCTTCCCAGTTGAAATCCCTTGCCCAGGCCACTCCCAAACCGAGAGGATCCGGATTGTCACCGGAATCAACCACGGTCAGAGTCTGACCGCTTGTAAGCCCTGACCAGTTACGTCCTCCGTCATTGGAAGCCTCTACATGATATTCTCCTGCCGGAATATCTGAACCTACGGTAAATGTGATTTTATAGGGATTGGTATTGGCGGTATTTATAACAGCATCATAGGCGGAGCCGTTATTCAGTCTCACCTTGATGTTATCGTCCGCACCAAACTCACTTCCTTTGAAGTTACGGCCAACAAGTTCAATTTCGATACCCTCATATATTTCATAATCCGAGAGATAGAGCGGACGGGCGGCGTTTAACTTATAGCAGCCGCTGAGTCCGTTTTCATTCTCGACCCAGACATTGTATACACCGGGTCCGGCATTGTCGGGCAGCTTGACTACGGCAAACCTGCCCTCCTTATCCCGTTGAACAATTTCAGCCTGATGAGCCTGGGTAAATACCGTAGTACCGTCGGTATTTTCCTTTATCCATATCTTTAATGAGCTGTTATCATTGATATCTGAGCCGTTAATGGAGAAAAGACCGCCCGGTTCAACCGCATCGGAAAGCTTAAAAACAGTCGGTGCGGCTGCAACCGGCTCAGAGCTCACCTGAAGGCTTACCGGTTCGGAGGCCGTACCGTTAACAGCAGCCGCGTCGTCAGGCAGCGTGTATGCCACAATACCGTAGGACCCGACATATTGAGCTTCAAATGTTATATCCGCAGTGCCGCTTTCCGTCGTTATTCCGGCCCCCAGAAGTTCCGGTATCTCCTGCCCAAGCGTCTCTCCGTCTCCTACATGGGAACCGGTCAATTTAAGATAAACCGTAGTCCCGCTGATCGCCGAGCCGCTGACGGCTTCTGTCAGATAAACACTGACTGAGACAGAATCGCCGATATTAACATCCACAGCAGATATGTCCGTAATCTCCAGATTTGTCTCTGTCATAGGAGGAACCGTAGCATTTACAGAATCGGTGGACACACCGTATTCTCCGTCCTTTACATTCCTCAGCCGGTAGTAATAGGTCTGGGAAGGTGTAAGATTTTCATCGATATAGGACGTTTCGTGATTTGTAAAGGCTGCGATCTTTGAGAAATTGATATTATTCGTACTTCTTTCCAAAACTACGCTGCTGTAATCACCGCTATTTGTCCATGCCAAATCGATCGCTCTTCCGGTTGCCGCGGCTTTCGCGCTTAATCCGGCCGGTATGCCTGCGGATGTGGAAGGTTCATCAAAGAAGAAGCCGGCCAGGGAAGCCCATCCGCCGGTATCGGCAAACCTTACCTGAAAGCTCCCCTGTACCATAAAGGAAACATAGGCTCCGTTGCCAAAGGTATCGCCCGCCGGTATATAGGGGCTGGAGGCAAGCAGATTCCCCTGCTCATCCAGGAGCTGGACGGCGGCGCCATTCCCCCAGTTGGTTGAGGTATAGGTGGTAAAAATATGCGGCTGATTATCATTCAGCGTTACCTTAACCGTAAGCGGATCTCCTGCCGATTCTATTTCCGCCTTATACTTGGTCTTGTCTGCCGTACCGGCCGGAAGATCCAGCACGCTGGAATTCGTGCTATGGTCGTCCGGTGACGGACTGTAAAAGTTTCCGTCAGCCCAGGCGATGTTTGTCACATAGGAGGGATTCGAATACAGATCCGTCACATCAATCTGATATTTCTCAGGATCCAGCACACTTCCCCCATACCCCCAGGCCGGAGGCTTTGTTCCATTCTGTCCCACCAGACGATAACCGGATACTCCGAATTTGCCATTCCATGCACCACGGGTGCTTGTATCCAAACCCAGATAAGCGCTGGGATTCATCACCGCAACAGCATCGGGCGGAGCAATCGCACTTACCGTTTCGGTAAATATACCGTACTGGCTCCCCTTCACATTTCTCAACCTGTAATAATAGGTCTGGAACGGGGTAAGATTTTCATCGGTATAAGTGGTCTCATTCCCTGTAAATGCGGCTGCCTGAGTGAAATTAATATTATTCGTACTTCTTTCTAAGATTGTGCTGCTGTAATCACCGTTATTGGTCCAGGCCAGATTGATTTTTCTTCCGCCGGGTGCGGCTGCAGCGCTTAACCCGACCGGTACCCCGACAGATGCGGTGGGTTCGTCAAAGAAGAAACCGGCCATAGCGGCCCATCCTCCGGTATCGGCAAACCTTACCTGAAAGCTCCCCTGTACCATAAAGGAAACATATACTCCGTTACCGAACGTATCCCCTGCCGGTATATAAGGGCTGGAAGCAAGCAGATTCCCCTGCTCGTCCAGAAGCTGCACGGCGGCACCATTATTCCAGTTAGTGGACGTATAAGTCGTAAATATATGGAGCTGGTTATCATTTACCGCCACCTTAACCGTGAGCGGATCCCCTGCCGATTCAATCTCTGCTTTATACTTGGTCTTGTCAACCGTACCGGTGGGCAGATCAAGCACTCTGGAATTATTGCTGTGGTCGTCCGGCGACGGGCTGTAGAAATTCCCGTCAGCCCAGCTGATATTTGTCACATAGGACGGATGGACATACAGATCAGTGGTATCCATCTGATACTTCTCGGAATCCAGTACGCCTCCGCCGTACCCCCAGTCCGGCGGCTTAGTTCCGTTCTGCCCCCCCAGATGATAACCGGATGCTCCGAAATTGCCGTTCCAGGCACCCAAAGTATCTGTATCCATACCAAGATACATACCGCCGGATTCTGCAGCTTCAGCCACAACCACCTGAAGACCGGTAAGTATATTGGTGATCATAAGACAGATAACAAGGAGCAATGAGGTAAGTTTAAGTACTCTTTTTTTCATAACTTTTCCCTTTCCTTATAGTTTTTGCTTTTTGGATAAAACCATATTTTCCTTCTTTTGCATTTTGAAGTTTCTTAAAGCCCCCGGACCTCAGGAAACCTTCAATAAATTCAGCATATTACTAATATTTTCCTTAAGCTCCTCCTCCCTTCCGGCCGGCTCCAGTCATACAAAAGGCTCTGAACTTTGGTTTTATAAATCATAGCCGCAATCTGATATTTGCATATGTAATTTATAAGTCACGTAAATCTATACCAGTCTTACACCTATTTTTACCACTGCAGTTCTACATCGTAAACCTCCGAAATCTTTCCAAGTTATTTAATAATTTAACTTTCGTGCCATTTTAAACATAATATCTAAATTTTGATGTTAAATTTATAATTTATTGTGCAAAAGGCCATCGTTTAACAACTACTCTTCATATTAAAAACATTGTATTTTTAGTTATTAACAGAAATCAAAAATCCCGACATACAAAAAGGCTTGCTATATGCAAACCCCTTATATATCACCTTTATAATAATATAACCATAAACTTAATTACCTTGAATCATTCTATTTGTTTATACCCTTCATTAATAGCTCTCTTTTCCGTTGTGCATACGTTTACGTACTTTTTACTTTTTTATCCGGTGACAAAGAGACAGCGTATTGAGCAGCAGCTGTCATATCCTCGCTCAATACGCCTAATATCATTCTTATTGCTCCAGCAGTCTTCTTACATTCAGCAAGCCCCAGCCCTGCTTCTCCCAGTGCTGCCCAAGATCAACCGCACAGCCCCGAAGCCTCAGCTTTACCTCCCGGTTGGATAATTCCGGATGAGCGCCCAGCAAAAGTGCGATTGCACCGGAGACCACTGGGGTAGCCATGGAGGTTCCGCTTTTTACCGTGTACATCATGGGAGAGTCATTCCCTTTTAATCGGTTCCCGTAACGGCTGATATTGCAGGATATGATATTGGAGCCGGGTGCAACTATATCGGGCTTTTTGATACAGAAGGGAGTCGGCCCTCTGCCGGAATAATCCTTGGATTTTCCGGTGCCGAATACCTCCACCGATATATTATCATCGGAAGAACCGACTGTTATTACCTTGCGGCTGATTCCCGGCGTGGAGATCGACATGGGTCCCGGTCCGTTATTGCCGGCCGCCACAACCACAATGATTCCGTGATCCCATACCGAATTGACTCCCTGGACCAAAAGGGAATTTTCATCCAGATTATCCTTGGAGGAGGTTCCCACAGAGATATTCACGACACGGATGTTATATTTCTTACGGTTATCCATAATCCACTGAAGACCGGCAAGCACATCCGATATGTTGCCGTCCCCCCGGTGATCCAATACCTTTACTCCGATGAAATTACATTCCGGCGCGATTCCCTTGTATTTTCCTTTGGAGGAATAACCATTACCGCCGATGATTCCCGCCACGTGAGTCCCATGCCCGTTGTCATCGTAGGGTTCCGTTCTCTGGTTAATAAAATCAACAAAGGCGACTACTCTGTTCCGTTCATCTATAAAATCCTTATGGAGTGTTATTCCGGTATCTACAATAGCGACTCCTACTCCAGAACCATAATACCCTCTGTCATGTGCCCAGCGGCTTTCTATCACATCATTGACCCTGTTCATCTGAGCTGTTATATGGGTATCCATCTCAACACTGAGCAATCCGTCCATGGAACGGATTGCTTCCAGCTGATCTTCATCCACTTCAAGCACAAAAGCATTAATCATCGGAAGATTATACTTGATAAAACCAATATGTCCCAGTTCCTGCTGTCTCTTCTCATATTCTTTACAGTGAACAATAACTTGGACCTTACGCTTTTTCTCCATAAAAACTCCAATCAGCCATTGCGAACTTGGGCCTTTGCCCAAAGCCTCACGATCACCACTGTTTTGTATTATCCTATTCTGACAGCTTTACCATTATACTACATGATTTTTACTATAATTATTTTAAATAATAGGAAATCAGCCAAGCTCATCATCATATGATACAGTGTAATCAATATTAGGAGGAACATACAATGAGTGATTTACAAGCAACCCATTGCGACACAGGAAGAAGTAATGATTGCAGCTGGATTCTGATTCTCATTCTCTTATTATGCTGCTGCGGCGGCGGTTCTGGCGGCTTTGGTGGCTTTGGCAGCAGCTGTGGAGGCGATGGCGGTAGTAGTTGGATTTTGATCATCATTCTCCTCTGCTGCTGCTGTGGTGGAAACGGATTCTTCTAAAATCGTGTTGACTGACAGAAGCACAAACCCTCAATGTAAAAGAAAAGCTGCGGTTCTCGCAGCTTTTTCTTTTATATTTTAACATCATATATTTCTTTTTTCCTGAATTTTGCGTTTCCGCTGCCTTTTCAACCTTTCATAGCATTCCCGGTCTATTTCATAAATAGTGTTTTCTTCAATAATCAGGTCTTCATCATTTCTGCGTTTTTTGCTGGAATCATTTGAATTCGAAATAGAATATCCGCTTACCATGTTGTATGGTTTATCAAATTGAAATTGATTACCCATTTCATGCCTCAAAATTATGTTTTCAATTACAATATATGATAATTTACGGTAACTGTTCTGTAGCTTCGAGAAAAAAGCGGAAAGGATACACCTGGGAAAGAATTTCCGGGCAGTAGCGCAAGGCGCAAAAAACATGTTTATAATATGCTTATTCTGCTTATTTTGTGAGTATCGTTCCATATGTATATCTGAATATAAACTGTCCATTTTTAATTTACAGGCTAATAGTAATTTGCGCTGATTGTGTCGACGACAGGCATATTATGGATACGTTTTACTGAGCCCCGTTCCATCACTTGTTCTCCTTGCCTTTCGCTTATTACCGAGCTTTTTCGATATAATTATCGTAATTGCATCCTTTGCTGAATGTCGGATTAATTACATAAGAATATCCAAACAAAATCAGATCCGACGAGGATTTTGCAACCCTTCCTTTCACAATTTACGAATAATGTCTTTTGGTGATTGCAACTGATTTCCTTTTCCATTATACTATTGATAACTTTAACGAAAGGCAAGGTAATTACTATGTCAGGAT
>JAFADH010000053.1 GCA_023424995.1 Bacillota bacterium
GATCTTAAGAATGAAAAAAACAGCCCGGATAGCGCGGCTACTCCGCTTGCCAGTACGACACAATCTTCGCCTCCCTCAAGTGATCTAAGCTTTTCCTGAAGATAATTCTGGTTTGCTCCGCCGTTCCGGGTATATAAGGGCTTATCGGCGGAACTGCTCCAGTTTAAGTCCGAGGGATCGTAGGGGAGTTCATAGCTGTTGGCCATAATGATGGGGCGGCGGATCGCACCGGTTTCCTTATCAATGTCATTCCCCGTATGTACAGCTCTGGTCTGGAAACCGAGCTCACTGCCATAGATGCGTTTACTCATAATTTTATCCTCCATTCTCTTTATAAACATAAAACAATTCATTCATATATGTTTAATATACATTATAACACGTGGCTGGATTTTGTCAAAGTGATGATAAAACCGGTACGACGTTTTTTAACATCCTAACAAATCTCATAAAATAGCTTATTTCGGGCAGGACCGGACAAATGCAGATATATCAGGACTGCACTGAGGCTTGTGAAGATATTTGCCGGAACGTTGTACCATCCTGAATGAAGGAAAAGGGACGAAGCTGACTTTCCGGCAGGCATTAATAACCGGTGTCATATCCGAATAAGCTGCCTCAGCCTACGGCCATATATTAGCAAGAATTATCAAGACAGTGTCCATAAATGAGTATATAATAAGTATAGATCTGTTATTGCCGTATGGTTGACCGGGAGCAGGATAATCCCATGCGGCGGACATCTCTGAGAATAATATATGTGTGAAAGGAGACCAAGGATGGATTATAATCAACAGATATGGGATTCAGTCAAATACATCGAAAATAACCTGGAAGATAAGCTGATGCTTGACAAGCTGGCTGAGAAGGCAAATTTATCAAAATACCATTATCACAGGCTGTTTCACCAGATTGTAGGCAAGCCGGTAAATAAATATATCAGTCAAAAACGGATGGAGAAGGCAGCGGAGGAGCTTATGTCTACCAATAAACCCATCCTGGAAATTGCCCTGAACTATCAGTATGGCTCCCAGGAAGCCTTCTCCAGGGCATTTCGCCGGGTCTACGATATGACTCCCGGTAAATACCGGAGTATTTATGCGGCGGGACACAGTAATATTGTTATGCTCCACATACCTGTCAGGCAGATCACAGGTATGGCAGCATAGGCTTAAGATCGGAGGTTATTATGAGCAATCTGGTACCGATGGTAATTGAACAAACCTCACGCGGTGAACGTTCCTATGATATTTTCTCCCGGCTGTTAAATGACAGGATCATAATGCTGAACGGAGTAGTGGGCAATGAAACGGCAAGCCTGATCATAGCCCAGATGCTTTTTCTGGAATCCGCAGACAGCAGCAAGGATATCAATTTCTATATTAACAGTCCCGGAGGTTCCCTAACAGACGGATTTGCTATTATGGACACGATGAATTACATCAAATGTGATGTTTCTACCATAAGCATAGGCCAGTCCGGAAGCGCCGGTTCCCTGCTGCTGGCGGCCGGTACGAAGGGCAAACGCTTTGCGCTGGCCAACAGCGAGATACTGATCCATCAGCCCTCTATCTCCGGCGGGCTTCAGGGTCAGGCAACGGATATAAAGATCCATAGTGACTGGATGGAGCGGACGAAAGAAAAGCTGCATGAGATCTACGCTGAGCTTACCGGACAGCCGGTCACCAGGATTAAAAATGACATGGAGAGAGATTTTTATATGACGGCGGAGCAGGCCAGAGATTACGGGCTGATCGATGAGCTTCTCATGAGCAGGCCATAATCCTGCCGCAGCATTAATACGCAGCATTAATAAAGGAAGGTTCTGTCAAAATGCCGGAAGTATGCTTGCACATACCCCGGCATTTTGACAGAACCTGAAAGAAAAGGCTGCCGCAGATCTGAGGGTATGCTTCTCTTAAGACAGACAGGTTGAATATAACATCGGTGTCTTAAGAGGAGCCCTTCAGTTCTGCGGCAGCCTCCTGTAATTTGACTGTTTAATCAGCCGTATTTCCCATCACGGAAACCTCCCACAGGGAATATCCATAGGGTAAGGCACGTTCAATTCCCTGGAATTTTATATATTTTGCGGCAACGGGATTAAAATTAAGAGTTTCCACTCCTCCCGCACCGTTGGATTGGTTCAGGAGATGTGTATAGTTCTGCCCGTCGGAGGAGATCAGGATATCATACCGCCTGCCGAAGGCAGCCTCCCAATTCAGGATAATCTGGTTGATCTGAAAGGTGTTGCCCAGGTCGATGATAAACCAGGCATTATCGGCATAATTGGAGGACCACCTGGTAGCGGTATTATTATCCGTAAGATATAAAGCAGGAAATGCATCGCTTTCCACTCCGGAGCTGGTAACCGACTTTCCGGCTGCCACATTGGCAATGCTGGGATTCTCCGGTGTTCCCTGGGTCACGCCGTGGATATAGGTAAAGGTCGGGGTATCCAGAGCCCCGCCTCCCGGATTATAGGTGAAGAAGTAATCGATGGTATCCCCGTAATTTAAGTTATTCACCGGATAAGTATAGTTGCCGCCGCCCGCAGGGGTCATGGCAACATTCATCTGGGGACCGCCGTTTAATATATAATGCAGGTCCGCAAAGGTCGCACCGTTGACGTAGAATTCCGCATTGTCTCCGGATATTCTGACTCCGCGCACCGCATCACCGATTACGATTACGGAAGGCGTTGTGCTGACGGTAATGGTACAGGAGGCTGTGAAGCCGCCTTCCTGGGTCGTTGCGGTAATTGTTGCCGTTCCGCTTGCCACTCCGGTAACTACTCCGTTATTGACCGTTGCGACCTGAGGATTGCCCGATGACCAGGTCACGTTCTTATTGCCGGCATTGGAGGGGGTAACGGTTGCGTTCAGTGTTACGGTCTCACCCGGTGCCAGGGCGGCCTCACTCCGGTTTAAGGTGATACCGGTGACGGGAGCAGGTTCCGGGTCTTCTCCGTCCCCCGGTTTATAGACGCGGACATAATCCACCTGCATGGTAGCGGGGATATCCTCCGGATCCGGTGCCAGACCGCCGTCAAAATGTCCTCCGATGGCCAGGTTCATAATGATATAGAAGGGCTGGTCAAAGGGAGCGTTCTCATTCCCGGGAGCGCCTATGGTATACCATTGTTCCCTGGTAATCTTCAGGAAGCAGACTCCGTCCACATACCATTTGAAATTATCCTCTTCCCATACAAGGGTATATACGTGGAAGTCACTGTCGAAGGTCTGTCCGCCCGGGAATACATATTCGCCGCTGATATAGCGGTTTACAGGCCATTGTCCGCCGAAATGAACCGCTCCGCTGGTGATTCCGGGAAGGCGTCCTTTGGCTTCCATAACATCGATTTCACCGGAGGCTGCCCAGGCTCCGTAGGTATCATTCACCGGAAGCATCCAGAGGGCGGGCCAGATACCGTTGCCTGTGGGAAGCTTTGCACGGAAATCAATTCTGCCGTACTGGAAGGAGAAGCTGTCCCTGGTGTTGATCTTTCCCGAGGAATACGGCGCAATACGGCTGGGATCCTGAGGGAAGGATCTGGGTTCATTCAGTGCCGTAATATTCAGCTTGCCGTCTGCCAGATAGACATTATTGGTATTGTCCGTATAATGCTCCAGCTCATTGTTGCCCCAGCCCCAGCTGTTGGGATCGTCGCTCAGGTAATAACCGGTGTTGTAATCCCAGACACCGGTATTTAGGGCGCTTCCGCTGAATTCATCCTGCCAGATGAGATCCATGCCGCTGATGGCAGGATTATCCGGTGTTCCTATCTCGATATTGCCCAGATCCGATACATCGGGGCGGGGAGCATCGGGATTGCCGATGAAGGTATAATAGATATAATTGCTGCCGATGGCTCCGCCGGGCTGTCCGTTTAACGGATAGCCGATCCGAAGCTCCATGTCAACCTGGATGGGCCGGAACCAGAGTCCGAAGATATAATCCGCCCAATATCCCCACTGGTTGGCATCGGACAGATTATTATAGCCGTTGCCGGAATAGGTAAAGCCGCTCTGGCTGTAATTCCCCAGCTCTACCCATACGTTGTTTATTTTAATCTCATATACAAAATTCCCAAGCTCATAGCTTACCGGTGCTCCCCCGTCTATTCTGGGCAGAGGCACACCGATGGCGCCAAGCTCGTCCGCGGTAAACTGGGTACCGTCATAAGGGGTAAGCAGGTAATTATTCCGGACCGGCGTGGGATAATTTATGGTATATATGAGGGAAGCGCCGGAGGATGCGGATTCCAGTCTGACATTGATGGATTCCGTTACAGTGAACCAGTAGCCGCCTCCGCCGTCTGTAAATTGCCCGAAATTGCTGTCATAGATCCAGCCGCTGGCCGCATTGTTATCGATGCTGACCCACTGCGTTCCGTTTACCGGCTTAACATACAGCCTTAGGTCGGAAGCAACGGCGGCATAGGGAATGGAAGGATCCCCATTGAAGATGGGATAGGTAAAGCCGGAGCCTCCCGCGGGACTTGCCGTTATTACCGGTCCCTGGGTCGGCGTCATGGAAGTGATGGTCGCAGTGGGAATATTATTAAATACCAAGGTATAATCAAGAGTAGCTCCGGTTGCTATGGAGGCTAACTGAAGGTAGGTGGTCTCCGATACGATGAACCAGTATCCGGTAAAGCCGCTGTCATACCAATGCCCCCAGTTTTGATTGTAAACAAAGCCGGTGCTGTCAATATCCACCCAGTTGTTGTTTACCTTCACATTAACTCTTAAGTCGGATGAGACTTCTTCCCATGTGGAGGCACCTCCGTTGAATATTGGCATTACAAATCCGTAGCTTGCCTGTCCGACACCTGAATTTGTAATTACCGGTCCATCATTAGGAGAATAATAGGCCATTGAGGTAATAACTGTTTCTGCTGCATAAACCGTACTTGCTGTGCTTAACGACATTGTCAAGCTTCCTGTAATAACCAGAACCGCTGTCAGAACCATGCTGATGAGTCTGTACTTTAACTGTTTGTCCAATACCTGAAACCGTTTCATACGTTTCCTCCTTATCTTATTTGATGGTTGATAGTAATGCATATGGAAACCGGATACAGCAAAAGCAGGACCTGCCGTCGGTTTCTCCTATGCTGATTATATTATAAAGTAAATATTTCCCAATATCTATAGAATATAGGTCCTATATGGAAGTTTTTTGCAGATCGGTACCGGTATATTATATTCAGATTTTAAATAGAGCGGAGGACCAACAAAATACACACCCCTTTCCCTGAGAAAAGCCTTACCGGGAGAAGGGTGTGTATTCTTTTCTATTTATAATATCATGATTATAAGGCCTGTTCATGGGCTTATCGCTCTAATCGGAATTCAAAAATAAAAGTACTTCTTCATTTCACTATCATTATACCATAAAATCCGGTAAATTACCAGACTTGTAATGAAAAGGGCAAAAATGTAAAATATGTTCATTATGGGAGGGGGAATGCAATTGGATTATAAAATAGAAGAGCTGCTTGTATTGGTAAAGGAACTGACGGACTTATATACGGGCAAGGCAAGTACTTCCGTCACTTATGAGACTGCACAGCAGCTCATGGAGGCAGTATTATACTGTATCCGCGAGAATGAGGCAGGCGGGGCGGACAATGCGGAGGATGAATTCAACATGACAAGGCAATACCCGTCAGCAAGAGAAGCTTATGACATGGGGTATGAATTAGTCCTGCAGAAGGTAAGAAAGGCAAGTGAGCTATATGCGGAGATCGTCATGGATTTTAAGGATTACGGAAGCATCGCCTATGGTGATACCGTGGTGAAGGGAATGCCGCATTTTTTTAAGCGGTACGATCCCAGGTTGAAGCCGCAGGACCATATTCTTACGCTGGATTACATGGTCCTTAAGAATTTGAATAAACTGCAGGGGGTGGATCTGGTATATGAATATTTAAGATGCATCAGGCTGGAACAGCTGTTTCTCAGCCGGCTGCCGGAGGACTTTGTCAGAGAGGTGCTGATTGATCACGAACCGGACTATGAGGAATTATTTATCAATGTGTGCGGAGTCCTGGTGCGTAAAATGCTGACCAGTATGCTCATCGGTGTTAGGACCGATAAAATAAAATATGCTTCAGGGGATTATGAGAGCATCACTGACCTGGTGTCACATACAAATAGAGAGCGGTTATCGGCGGACATGGCGCAGCTGCTGGGAATCCTGTCAGACCAGGTGGACCGGGAGAAACAGGAACTGTTGGCCTATCTACGGAATGTGATTACCGACTACAGCGCCGAGTTGATCAATGGGGTAAATAATAATAGCTTATCCAATATAATTTAGTCAATAAAAAAGCGAATGCAACCGTTCAGGGACGCATCAACCGGCGGGCTTAAATCGCAGGCGTTGACAGTATGGAGGATTTATATGGATGATATGTATGAATTAATGATGGCCGCTCAGCAGAAGCAGGAGCTGGAGCGGGTACTGGAATGCAACAAAAAAACGGAACAATTCGGCCTGGTCCTGTCACAGGAGGAGGCTGATAGGCTGATGATCAGCAGGAAGATCTCACTGGGCGAGACCCGGAGGGTTGAATTCGGTGAAGGAATCCTGCCCAGGATAATATACGCCTTCTGTGATTCCCAGTTTATCAATCAGGATACTTATGCGGATACATTATCCGAGCTGCAGGATATTTTCTATCTGTATAAAAATGAAACGCAGGATGAGCTCACTGACGACGAGCTGCTGGACTTTATGAGAAGGCAATTTGAAGAGATATGCTTCGGAGATCTGGACTATTTACGAAATACCTGCCTGGAACGCTTTGCCAGATCCATCCGGCAGGGCGGCAAAAGCCAGATGCAGTCCAGGCTTCGGGACGAATATGGCTTAAGAGATACTGAGAATGAGTATAACGCGCTGTCCGAGGAGACCCGGTGGGATTATGAGGTGTATAAAAGGAAATTGGAGGATACGTTCTAGAGCGTGTTTGAAAATCATTGCACCGTTCCGGATGCTATTTGGAACGCTGCCTTCGCGGTGCGGTAAGCATGGAGGTTATGGGAGCGCAATACCGCTTTATATTTAGCAGGTGAAGAATTAATATGAGCTGTTACTCAACTTATAATGAGCGGAGCAACAGCTCATTCTTTATCAGGAAATTGTCGGCAAGCGGGACTTTATTTCCGAATAGCCGGCTTTCAGGCCGGACTGATTAACTTTATTATCCATTGACTGGAAATCAGAGTATAAAATCAGATCTTCTTGAAATAATAAAAGGAAAAGTATCTCAAATATGGAAAGGAGACCAAAAATTGCATACGAATAAGGTTAATGATAACAGCACCAAAAAGCTTGAACAGCTGAAGCCCTATCTGGAGAACGAGATGAATCAGAAGCTCACCACGGATAACGGAGTTAAGCTTACCAATACGGATGATTCCCTGAAAGCGGGGGAGCGGGGCCCCACACTTTTGGAGGATTTTCACTTCAGGGAGAAGATCACTCATTTTGACCATGAGCGGATACCGGAGCGTGTCGTTCATGCCCGGGGCTTTGGAGCTCATGGAACCTTTGAATTATATGAATCCATGGCAGAATATACGAAGGCGAGGTTCCTTCAGGATCCCCAGGTAAAGACACCGGTATTCGTCCGCTTTTCAACCGTTGTAGGCTCCAGGGGATCGGCAGATACGGTCCGGGACGTACGGGGCTTTGCCGCCAAATTCTATACGGAGGACGGTAATTTTGATATCGTAGGGAATAACATACCGGTATTCTTTATTCAGGACGCCATTAAATTCCCTGATCTGATCCATGCAGTCAAGCCGGAGCCTCATAACGAGATCCCTCAGGCTACCACAGCCCACGATACCTTCTGGGATTTTGTGGTGAATACACCGGAGACCGCCCATATGGTTATGTGGACCATGTCCGACCGGGCAATCCCCAGAAGCTTTCGCATGATGGAGGGCTTCGGGGTGAATACCTTCCGGCTCATCAATGCCCGGGGAAAGGCAAGATTCGTGAAATTCCACTGGAAGCCTTTGCTGGGAGTACACTCCCTGGTCCGTGACGAGGCGCAGAAGCTGTCCGGGAAGGATCCTGATTTTCACCGCCGTGACATGTGGGATGCAATTGAACAGGGAAATTATCCGGAATTTGAATTCGGCGTACAGATGCTTGAGGAAGAGCAGGAATTTGATTTTGACTTTGATATCCTGGATCCTACCAAGATATGGCCGGAGGAATTGGTGCCGGTCAAGATCATCGGCAAGCTGACCCTGAATAAGAATGTCGATAACTTCTTTGCCGAGACGGAGCAGGTGGCGTTCTGCCCCGCCAATATTGTACCGGGTATCGACTTTAGTAATGATCCGCTTCTGCAGGGACGCTTATTCTCCTATGAGGATACACAGCTCAGCCGCCTGGGAGGTCCGAATTTCCGTCAGATTCCCATTAACCGCCCGGTTACTCCGGTGAATAACAACCAGCGGGACGGTATCCATCAGATGAGGATCCATACGGGGCCGGTCAGCTATACACCGAATGCATTGAATCAGAATGCTCCGGCGACGACGACGGAGGAGGAAGGGGGCTTTGCCCATTACACCGAAAGGGTTGACGGGCATAAGATACGTACCCGCAGCGAGAGCTTCCGGGATCATTACAGTCAAGCCACCCTGTTCTGGAACAGTATGACACCCGCAGAGAAGGAGCATATTATTGACGCCTTTCATTTTGAAGTGGGCAGTGTTAAGAATAAGGAGCTGAAGCAGAAGGTGGCGGATATGTTCGCCCATGTCGCACCTGAGCTGGGAGAGCAGATCGCGGCAGGGATCGGAGTCAATCCGCC
>JAFADH010000082.1 GCA_023424995.1 Bacillota bacterium
ATCCAGGGTTTCGGTGAGGAATAAGCGAACTATACCAGCCGGTATCAAGCTGTGCATAAGCTGAAACTGCGGTTATTGACCGCTTTCCATATCAAAGAATAGGGGAGCAGCAGCTTCATATTTGAAATGCGCTGCCTGTGAAAAGGATAATTATCCGATGTATTTTAACCAGCTCCTTATGTATTAAAAGATACCAGCCGAGACGATTCCCGGCTGGTGTTTTTTGACCATATGTACTTATGTTCAGAAAACAGCCTTCAGGCAGCCTTGCCGCTTCCCATTAAACTCTTAGTGGAGCGGATATGTCTGTTTTTACCGGCTTATGTTGATTCTGACAATCGCATTTACAATAATATAAGGCTTTTTAATTTATTCCTGAAGCAGGAGATATTGTCTTGTAGGACAGGGGTTATCAATCTTGAGCATGACCATATCGGCATTGTTTTAGAGAACAAGACGAATGCAATCATAGTGTATTACGAAACCCGCTTGATCTTCTCCCATGATGGCGGATATCCGGCTTTTTATTTACAAGCTGATGACTCCCGTATGTTCAAACAATATCTTCAGACCTATTAATACCAGTATAATACCGCCGGAAAGCTCGGCCTTCGATTTGAATTTTGCACCGAATATATTTCCGATTTTTACGCCCAGTACGGATAAAGCCAGTGTGGTCATTCCAATGGAGAGTACCGCAGGGACGATCTCCACATAAAGAAAAGCAAAGGATACGCCTACCGCCAGCGCGTCAATGCTTGTGGCAAGAGCAAGAGGCAGCATTTTCGAAGGCTTCAGGGAGTCTTTCTTCGCATTGGGAGCCTCGCCGCCTGGACATCCCCGGTCAGGACATGCCTCCCCCGGACATTCCCGGTCGGGACATCCTTCTTTTTTAAAGCTGCCCCAAAGCATTCTGCCGCCGATAAAGCAGAGCAAAGCAAATGCGATCCAATGATCGAAGGAGATGATCTTATCTGCAAACTGTCTGGCAAGCAGATATCCGATCAGGGGCATAACCGCCTGAAAAATGCCAAAATACAGACCGACGATCAAGGATTTTCGCAGGGTCGCCTTGGGCATGGCCAGTCCGGAGCAAATAGCTACGGCAAAAGCATCCATAGAAAGCCCGATAGCAATGAGAAATAATTCGAGTAAATTCATAGTATAACTCTCCTTTACAGAATATGATTACAAAAAGAAAAAACCCAAGTATTACTCATACGAGCATACACCTGGGCTTTAGACAAAAATAAAGACCATGTATAGCTGTAAAGTTATACATGAGTCTCGTTTTTTAAGACAAGCCAGACCGTTGCCGGTCAGTATGTTGACTTGCCGCGCATATTTGCGCCAACTACTCCCTCACGGGCATTTTCAATTTCTGTATAGTATATCATGACTGCGAGTAAAGGTCAAGCCAAAACAGCAATATAATAAAAAAGCAAAGCAGTAATCCGCAAAAAGCGGCAGCAGGATACCGCTTTATTTGTTCCTGCCATATAAATAATCAAAATGTAGCTGTCAGACAAAAGCCGCAGAATACGCCTGCTTTTCAAAAGGGGAGGCTTCAATATGGCAGACTATTATCATCTGCCGGCAGCTCCGGTCCGTTTGGCTGTAAATCGCGACATATCTTTATCTGTTTCTAACAGCCCTGCAGCTTATCCCCTTTTCTGCGCCCAAGGTTTTGTATGAAGTCGATCAAAAGTGATGAAATAACAACTGTCACCAGGGAATAAATAATGCGGCCCAGGGGGATATAGGTCAGGGACAGGGCCAGAACGGTAATATCGGTGGCAAGGTACGCATGGGAAATACGGCAGTGGGTAATCTTTGATAAAGCCATGGCCAGCGCATCGTCGCCTGAACCGGAGCCACCCTGTCTGACGACCAGCCCGCCGCCAATGCCTATGAATAAGCCGCCCGCGATTGCTGCCGCCAGCGGATGGGCGGAGAGATCCGGCAGGATCGGAGGGAACTGTTCCCACAGCCTGAAAAAACCCGCTATGCAGATGGTAGCAGCCAATGAAACCTTTAGAAAATTTTTACCCAGATACTTAAACGCCAGAGCGTAGGCAAGGATGTCCAGCACAGGCGACAGGACGGAAGGTGAAACGCCCGTCCAGTGGTTAAGAAGAAGGATCAGGCCCAGTACTCCGCCCTCGGTAATATTTGTCTGCTGATGAATGTTATATAATCCGAAGGAGCCGATGGCAGTTCCAAGTAAAACTACAATCAGCTTTCCGGGAATAAATCGTTTTCCGCTTCTTTCTGAAGAATTATAAATTGTCTTTTTAACCGCCATGATAATAACAACCTTTCCATACTCTGCAGTGGTACTTTAAACACATTACCATTTAAGTGTAAACTATGGTATAATACCAGAGTCAAGACTTAAGTTTTCAAAGGCAGTTTCAAACGCGGCTTTGAAGACAAAAGGAGGAGCATTCCCACGAAGGAATATTATAAAATCAATGAAATTTCAAAGCTTTACGGAATTGGGGCCGATTCCCTGCGGTATTATGAAAAATTGGGAATATTGAAGCCGCGGCGGGATGTCAACGGCTATCGGCTTTATAATCTAAAAGATATCTATAAATTGAATATCATCCGTGATCTGCGCAAGCTGGATTTTTCTATGAAGCGAATCAAGGAATATCTGGATCACCAATGTTTTGATAATACACTGGCCCTTTTACATGAAGAACAGGGCTTTATTGAGGAACAAATCAAGATACTGCGGGAGAGGAAACGGATCATCAGGGACCGGATCACCGGCCTGAAAGCTGCGTCACAAATCAGGACGGGCGTTTTTGAGGTCAGGACATTGCCCGACCGTCCCTGTGTTCGGCTGAATGAGTACATCACCCGTGATGAAGAAATGGATTTCATTATTAAAAAAATACACCGCAAGCATGAAAACAAAATTCTCAATTTTGGAAATCAGCCGATTGGAGCGTCAGTATCCGTGGAGGATGTGAAAAAGGGGCTGCGTAATGTTTATCGTTCTGTGTTTTTCATACTGGGACAGAATGCGAAAAGCTGCGACTTTATCCTTCCGGAAGGACAATATATATCATATTACTACCGCGGGGATTATGACCAGAACCTGGAGCGGCTTCGGGAAGCACTTTCTTATGCGGAACAGATAGGCTGCCGCATCCTGGGTGACCCCTTTGAGATCTATGAAATCGACAACCGGGATACCATGAAAGCAGAGGAATTTTTAACGGAGATCCAAATCAGAATCGAGAAGGAAAAACGCTGAAAGACCTTCAAGCAGCCCTATCCAAGGAATCCGGCAAAGAAAGAAACATCACAGCCTGTATTTCTGCTTGACTGCGGTATTATACCAGAGTTTATACTTCATATATATGGTAATAATAAAGGGAGTACACGGCGTAAAAAGATACTCGTTATAAAGCGGGCAGCTCATTGCAATTTGACCGTGTAAAAGCCTGTTCCGTTAGCGGGGGTTATCAGTAACCGGATTATCAAAGTCTATATTTTGCGGATATCATTGCAGGCGAACGGCGGAAGCAGTTGAATATCCATAGGAGGGAGGATTCTTATGATCAGTAAAAGACAGCTTAAAATAAAAAAGGTAGGCGTAGAGCATCTTGAACAGTACAATCAGCTGCTGAGATATGTGTTTCAGGTCACCGACAGGGAACTGAGCCAGATCGGATGGGATAAACAGGAGATTATCCAGGCGAAAACTCCTGTCCTGGAACACGCGGATGTGCTGGGCTGGTTTGATGGGGACAAACTTATATCCCAGGCGGCGGTCTATCCCCTGCAGGTGCGCATCTTTAATAAAACCTATGATATGGGAGG
>JAFADH010000124.1 GCA_023424995.1 Bacillota bacterium
ATGTCAATGGTCAGAGAAACAGACTGCAGGAATAGTACCGCAGAACTATAATCAATAGTATATACACATACCATTTCATAACGCAAGAGGTTTTTTTCATTACTTATTAAAGCTAATAAGATTAATAAATTTAATAAGTAATGAATTATACATGACTTGTGAAATAACAGATAAATGCTACAATAATATCTATGTACGGATATTACATATAACGAAAGGCGGGAATACGAATGAAATCAGACATTCAAATCGCTCAGGAAGCAAAATTAAAGCACATCAGGGAGGTGGCGGCACAGCTCGGCATCCCGGAGGATGACTTGGAGTTCTACGGAAAGTATAAGGCTAAGCTCTCAGATGATATATGGGACAGAGTAAAGGATAATCCGGATGGTAAGTTAGTTCTTGTGACTGCCATTAATCCGACTCCTGCCGGCGAAGGAAAGACGACCACTACCGTTGGACTGGGGCAGGCCCTGGGTCACCTGAAGGTAAAATCCGTAATAGCACTCAGAGAGCCATCCCTGGGTCCGTGCTTTGGCATCAAGGGCGGTGCAGCCGGCGGCGGCAATGCACAGGTGGTTCCCATGGAGGATCTGAACCTGCATTTTACAGGAGATTTTCATGCCATAACCTCAGCGAATAATCTTCTGGCGGCCCTGCTGGACAACCACATCCAGCAGGGGAATGCTTTAAATATTGACACAAACCAGATTGTATGGAAGCGCTGTGTGGATATGAATGACAGAGTGCTCCGCAATATCATAATCGGTCTGGGACGCAAGACGGACGGAGTGGTGAGAGAGGATCATTTTATCATAACGGTTGCATCTGAAATCATGGCGGTTCTGTGTCTTGCAGATGATATGAAGGATCTGAAGGAGAGATTGGGACGTATCGTCGTGGCGTATACTTATGACGGGGAGCCGGTTACTGCGAAGCAGTTAAAGGCAGTCGGAGCTATGGCAGCGCTGCTGAAGGATGCCCTGAAGCCCAACCTGATTCAGACTCTGGAGAATACCCCTGCAATCATCCACGGAGGACCCTTTGCCAATATTGCTCACGGCTGCAATAGCGTAAGAGCCACAAAGACAGCCCTGAAGCTTGCGGATGTGGTAGTTACTGAGGCCGGCTTCGGAGCGGACCTGGGTGCCGAGAAATTCCTGGATATCAAGTGCCGTATGGCCGGTTTAAAGCCGGATGCCATCGTACTTGTTGCCACTGTAAGGGCATTAAAATATAACGGCGGAGTTGTTAAGTCCGAACTCTCCAAAGAAAATCCGGAAGCATTGAAAAAGGGGATCGTAAATCTGGAAAAGCACATGGAAAACCTTCATAAATTCGGTGTTCCGGTCGTGGTCAGCCTGAACCGTTTTGTAACGGATACGGAATTAGAGCTGGAATTTGTTAAGAATTTCTGTGAGGAACACGGATGCGAATTCTCCTTGTGCGAAGTATGGGAGAAGGGCGGGGAAGGCGGCATCGACCTGGCGAAGAAGGTTCTGTCTACCATGGAGATCCGAGAAAGTCATTATAGACCCTTGTATGATTTAAAATTGCCGATCAAGGATAAGATTGAGAAGATTGCCAAGGAGATATACGGAGCGGACGGTGTGACTTATGATCCTGCTGCGGAGAGTGCGGTCAAAGCCATAGAGAAGCTGGGGTATAAGGAGCTGCCAATCTGCATGGCGAAGAACCAGTACTCCTTATCCGATGATGCGGAGAAGCTGGGCAGACCCACAGGCTTTACCATCAACATCCGTGAAGTTTATGTATCGGCAGGTGCGGGCTTTGTAGTTGCCATCACAGGCACTGTCATGACCATGCCGGGTCTTCCCAAGACACCCGCTGCGGAAGGGATCGACGTAGATGAGGACGGAAGGATCACAGGCTTGTTCTGATAATATAAGCAGTGATTATAATAAATCAATTAATCGGTTTTGAAGCAATTCCAGGTGGGTTCGAAACCGCAATTCCTGCCGGAAAAGATTGTCCGGGATAAATTATTTACCATGAATAATAGGCATAAAATCAGTCAAGCCCTCGTATGATATAGAAGTAATAAATGGAGGGAGTTAATAATATGATAGAAAAAGTTAATTTTACTTATACGGATGACATTACCGTAATTGACCAGGATCAATTTGATGCCCATATGCGGCTGTATGAAGGATATGTGAACAATCTGAATTTGATCGATGGGATATATCAGTCAGGCGACACGCAGAGAGGACAGGCAAATACCACCTTCAGCTATTACCGTGAGCTTAAGAGGGGAGAAACATATGCACTGAACGGAGTCATCCTTCATGAATTATATTTTGAAAATATCGGCGGAAGGACTCCGGAACCGGACCAGAATGTTCTGATGAAAATTGAAAGGGATTTTACGGTATTCCAGAATTGGCAGGAGGACTTTATCGCTACAGCAAAAGCCAGCAGAGGGTGGGCTGTTCTTGCCTTCGACCAGAGGAGCAACCGGCTCCGTAACATCAGCCTGGATGCCCATGATCTGGGAAATATCGCCTATTATGCGCCGTATTTGATTTTGGACGTATATGAGCACGCATATTTTCTGCAGTATGCGGATAACAAGGATGAGTATATCAATAATTTTATGAAGAATATAAACTGGAACGTGATTGCAGCGAGAATGGCTTAGCGTCAGCAGCCTGTTGCACGGATCAAAATAGGATACTCACATACACGGAGGTTGCTATTATCTGTCAGCAGCCATATGATATATGAGTATCCTTTTGTACGGAATATCAACCGATACAATATTTTATTGGCGTAAGCCTGTCTGTCAGCCCTTTTTTACCGGGCGTGCCTCGATATAGCCCCGGTATCCCATGGGAGCCAGCTGGAATCTGGGAGCTGCCTCAGGGTCCCATTCATAACCGTATATATTCGGATTGAATTTTTCCATATGATCCATGACATATCCGATTTCCTCTTTAAAATTCTCGTCATCATATGGTTCCCCCTGAAAGATCATCATGGTACAGGACGGAAGCTCGATTAAATCATATCCGTTCGGGATTATGTTGGAATAATCAAGGGGCACCTCGACACCTTGAACATATTGTGAGGTACCCGGCTTGATCAAATGCTTCGGAAGCCACATCCCCACGGGCTCGTATAATGCTTCCTTGACACTGGTCAGTACTGGCCATATGTCACAGCCCACTTCCTCACAGTATTCAAAATAATCCGCTGCTCTAAAGCCTCTCTTTAGCAGTACCTTTCTGGCAGGCCGTTCGATAATCTGTACAAATACTGACTTAATAACTGCATTACCATTCATTTTTATTTCCTCCTCATTATGGATCGCTCGGTATGAATCATAGACCTTCCATGGCAGAAACAATGGTATGGGGGGAGTTGTTTTACTATACTTATTCGGTGACATCCCGAACTCTCTGGAGAACGCCCTGGTAAATCCTTCGTGTGAATCAAAGACAAAGTCCAAAGCAACATCAAGAACCTTAACATCCTTGTCACGAAGAACCAGCGCTGCTTTTGACAGGCGTAATCCACGCAGATATTCAAAAGGTGCCTTACCGGTAACCTCCTTGAAGGTCCGGGCCATGTGCCACGGGGAGTATCCCGCAACATCGGCCAATTCCTTCATGGTAATACTTTTGTTCAGATTCATCTCCATATACTCCTGTAAATGCTGAACTGTTTTTAATGTCTCTGTACCATTCATCTAATCACCATCCATAGATAAGGATACTGCATTATAAGAAATATCTCTTGACCTAGATTGCGGTGTTGCTTTTCTCCTCGTCCATAGTTTTTCTTGCAAATGGAATTAAGCAGCCGCCGACCAGGTTACCGGCTGAGATAATTAATATATAAAGAATTGCTTTTGAATTCCAGGCATCAGCCATGGAAAAGTAGAACATGTCGGCAATACTGTGCTCAAAACCGGATAATATAAATACCATAATAGGGAGGATAAGAGCAAGATGCTTTCCTATGGAATCCTTAATAGTTTGAAAACCAAGCACAGCGATACACATCATGATACCGCACATCACGGCCATGATGAAAGTACTAAAAAGAGTATCGGACAGCTTGCCGTTAACAATCTCCGTAGTATGTTCCACTAATCTCACCAGCTTCGTATGTCTGAATAAATAGCCCGTTCCGGCAGTACCCGCAAGGTTGCCCATGTATACGGCTAATAGGGTTAACAAATACGATGGTTTATGGTCAACTATATAACATACTTTCCCGGTATATAGATGAAATCCGAAGGTATATATGGTAAATAAGCCGATTGAGAATAAAAATGATCCGGCGATATGATTATCCAGGGTTAAATATACAGTTCCTCCGATACTTATGGCAACACCAGCCATGATTGCTTTTATAAATGTCTTCAATGCTATGTATATCCTTTCTGTCATCTGATTGTACTAATTTGCTACCTTGGATAGTATATCATAAGAATAAAACAATACAAGAGTTTATTTTTGTTATTGAGAAATGTTATTTATATTAAGGAAAAGAAATTATCTCCGTACTTTAAAGTGTTTCAAGGCACCTGATTTAATCAAAATATAAGATAACCGTGTCCAATGATCGTTTATTTTTTTTGAAATCAAATGAAATATTTCGTATTAATTCTATATATTCAACTAAATTCAATGACATCATGGAGGAACCGGAAGAACAGATAAAAGATGACGTTAAAAGCATAGAATGGAAAAGTATCCAGAAATCAGAAATTAGCGGCAGCTCCCTGTATACATGCCTATTATTATATAGCGAAGAGAGCAGGGAAGTAATCATAGATTTACAATATTTAGATTAAAAATATGATTAAATTATCAAGAAGGAGGATGAAAATCCTCCTTCTTTGGGATTTTTCCCTTATCTTCGGTCAAAGCTTTGTTCGCAGTAGATGCAGCGGTACACACCGTTCTCACGGTCGGTAAGCTTAAAGCTATGGACAATTCCCGGTTCGACCGTGGTAATGCATCTGGGGTTCCTGCATTTTAGGACATTACTTACATGCTCCGGAAGCGTTGCATTCTTCTTCTCAACGATAACGCCATTCTCGATTACATTGATGGTGATCTGATGATCAAGAGCTCCAAGGAGATCCAGGTCCAAATCCTCCAGGGTTCCTTCTATCTTAATGATATCCTTCTTACCCATCTTATTGCTTTTGGCGTTCTTGATGATTGCCACGGAGACATCTTTATTCTCAAGATCAAGATAGTCATAGATCTTCATTGCTCCGCCTACCTTAATATGATCTATAACAATTCCTTGTGTTAATCCGCCGATATTCAGCATGGATACATCGCTCCTTTCGATTACTTCACTTCCAATAGTTTCATGATCAAAGACATTCTTACATAGACACCGAACTGCGCTTGCTTAAAATACACTGCTCTTGGATCATCATCCACTTCGGTTGCGATTTCATTGACCCTTGGCAGAGGGTGGAGTACCAGCATATCTTCCTTGGCACCGGCCATTTTCTTTTTATCAAGAATATAGATGTCTTTTAAACGGATGTAATCCTCTTCATTGAAAAAGCGTTCTCTCTGTACTCTGGTCATATAAAGGATATCCAGCTTCGGCAGAGCGTCATCCATACGCCGGATCTCTTCGTAGGTTACATTCTCTGATTTCAGGACACCTTCCTTGATATAAGAGGGTACTCTGAGCTCCTCCGGAGATATGAGTATAAAATGGATGTTCTCATATCTTGCCAGTGCATGGATCAAGGAATGTACGGTACGGCCGAATTTTAAGTCGCCGCAAAAACCGACGGTCAGCTTATCTAATCGTCCTTTTAAATTCTTAATTGTAAGTAAATCCGTGAATGTTTGGGTGGGATGGTTATGACCGCCGTCTCCGGCATTAATTACTGGAATAGAAGAAAATGTAGAAGCTACATAGGGAGCGCCTTCTTTCGGATGGCGTATGGCACAGATATCTGCATATGAGGAAACAACCCGGATGGTATCGGCAATACTTTCGCCTTTGGATGCCGAACTGGAATCTGCGGATGAAAATCCTAAGATATTACCTCCCAGATTAAGCATCGCAGCCTCAAAACTAAGTCGGGTCCTGGTACTTGGTTCATAGAATAGAGTAGCTAGTTTCTTACCCCGGCACACATCAGAGAACTTCTTTGGATTTTGTATGATCTCTTCGGACAAGGCTAGAAGTTCATCAAGCTCAGACACAGAAAGGTCTGTGGGACTGATAATATGTTTCATAGTAACCTCCGTATTTTAGAAAGTGGGCTTGTTTGTTTCAGCTCTTAACTAGTTATTGTAATATAGAATCCTCAAAAATACAATCTGTATTATTCATAATAAAGTTAAACTTTATAAGGCCATTTATGAAAATGAGAGACATCATTACTATATCTATATAAAATATCCAAATTTTGTATATAATAACAGATAATTAACCAGTAATCTAATAATAATAAAAAAACATATAAAATATCAGAAAATAGTATTGACAAATCATGATTTGCAATGTAAAATCAAATCATAGAAACAAGTTAACAGTTAACAACTCACAAAGCATATTACAGAAGGGACTGATTCCATTGAAGAGGTTGGTTATAAAATGAAGGTAATTCCTAACTGAGTAAGGAATTACGAAGCAGACATACAAATCTAAGAAAGGAAGGTACGGACCACCAAAAGCTTAATTGATCTACCTCATAAAGAAAAATCAAGAAAAGAGAGGTACAGTCCAACAAAGACTTAACTGATCTACCTCATAAAAAGAAAATCAAGAAAAGAGAGGTACAGTCCAACAAAGA
>JAFADH010000133.1 GCA_023424995.1 Bacillota bacterium
CGGTCTCCTTACGGGAATTCGGGATAGGCAGAGCTGATCTGGACCATCTGGTGAATGCAGGAATGGAAGTGAGGAGATTGTTGGATAATAACAAAAAGACCCTGACTCACGGGGATGCACGAAGCTTGTACGAAGAAATTTTAACATAAAACTGCGGCAACGGTACCTGTCACAAGGAAGTGCACGAATAAAGGAGAGGTAATATTATGAAGATTCACGGAATCATTGTTCCCCTGGTTACTCCCATGCATGAGGATGAGACCGTTAATGAAGCGGAATTAAGAAACCAGGTCAACCGATTGATCGATGCCGGGGTCCACGGCTTATTTCCCTTCGGGACCAACGGAGAGGGCTATATCCTGAGTGCGGAGGAAAAGGAGTCGGTGCTGTCCGCGGTTGTGGAAGAGACGGCGGGAAGAGTTCCGGTATATGCCGGTACCGGTTGTATCGGAACCAGGGAAACCATCCGCCTGTCACAGCGGGCAAAGGAGCTTGGAGCGGATATCCTGTCCGTCATCACCCCTTCCTTTGCACAGGCTTCCCAGGAAGAATTATACATCCATTATAAGACGATCGCAGAGCAGGCAGAGCTGCCCATGGTATTGTATAATATTCCGGCCCGTACCGGGAATTCACTGCAGCCGGCAACGGTGGAGCGCTTGTCCCGGGTGGATAATATTGTAGGAGTGAAGGACAGCAGCGGTAATTTTGATACCATGCTCCAATACCTTGAGGTGACAAGGGACAGGGAATTTGCCGTATTATCGGGCAATGACTCCCTGATCCTGTGGAACCTGCTGGCCGGAGGAGCAGGAGGCATTGCCGGATGTGCCAATGTATATCCGAAGAATATGACAGGGATTTATGAGGCCTTTACCGGCGGGCGGCTGGAGGAGGCAAGGCAGTATCAGGACAGGATACGCAGCCTCAGGAACTGCTTTGCCTATGGGAATCCCAATACCGTCATCAAGGCGGCGGTCCGGCTGCTGGGCTATCCGGTGGGTCCCTGCCGCAGTCCTTTCCATCTGATCTCCAAAGAAGGGATCGAGGCTATTCGTACCGTATTGGAAGATAACAAAGGAAATGGCATGCTTTGATAAAGCAGGGAGGAAGAGATGCAGAACAGACCGATTATCGGGATCACCCTGGGGGATCCCTCCGGTATTGGCCCGGAGATCACCTTAAAGGCACTTCAAAGGCCTGATATATATAAAGCCTGCAGGCCGGTAGTAATAGGCGACAGTTATGTCTTAGAGCAGGCAAAGCAGTGGCTGGGAGAAACAGATATACGGATTCATCCGGTCAGCCAGGTGAAGGATGCGCTGTTTCAGCCGGGGACACTGGATGTGTTTGATATGGGATTGATCACAAAAGAGAATTACCGGCTGGCGCAGGTGAATAAAGCGTCGGGCGACGCGGCCTTTCAATATGTAAAGAAGGTGATCCGGCTTGCCCTGGACCATGAGGTTGACGCTACGGTAACCAATCCGCTGAATAAGGAAGCTATCAATCTGGCAGGCCATCATTATTCGGGACATACGGAAATCTATGCACAGCTTACCGGAACCAAAAAATATGCCATGATGCTTGCGCATAAGGATTTAAGAGTCATCCATGTATCGACCCATGTCTCCCTGCGGGAGGCCTGTGACAGGGTGAAGAAGGAAAGAGTGCTGGAGGTGATCCGGCTGGCGCAGGAAGCCTGCAGGAATATAGGAATTGATGATCCCAGGATCGGCGTGGCAGGGTTAAACCCTCACAGCGGAGAAAACGGACTGTTCGGCAGGGAAGAGCTGGAGGAAATCATTCCGGCTCTGGAGGAGGCAAGGAAGGCCGGAATATCGGCAGAGGGCCCCGTGCCCCCGGACAGTGTGTTCTCCAAGGCAAAGGGCGGCTGGTATGACATCGTGGTTGCCATGTATCATGATCAGGGTCATATTCCCTTGAAATTAGAAGGATTTGTATATAACCGGAGCACACAGAAGTGGGATGCGGTGGAGGGGATCAATATAACCCTGGGACTGCCCGTCATCCGTACCTCTGTAGACCACGGAACGGCATTTGACCAGGCGGGAAAGGGTACGGCCAGTGAGCTGAGCCTGATCAATGCCATTGAATACGGAATTAAGTTTGCCTGCAACCGTTTGGAAGGTACGGGCGGACAATTCAATCATAAATAAGGAGAAAATAAGGAGGATTACAAAATGAACCGTGTTAAAAAATTATTGGCAATACTGTTTTCATTTGTAATGGTAGCAGGAATGCTGGCAGGATGCGGCAAGAGCACGACGCCGGACAGCGGCAGTGAACCTACAAAAGCGCCGGATAATACCGGAGGAGAAACTACGGAGGACGGTTCCTATACCATGTTCATCCGTTCCACCTATGCCGATTGGATCAAGGAATTAAAATGGTATGACGAGGCTGAGGAAAGAACCGGGATCACCGTGGAATATGTATACGGACCGGAAGAATTCAATGATGTGTATGCCGAGGTGGACCAGAGAATTATCAGCGGTACGCTTCCCGATGCAGCTATGTGCAGGCTGGCTCAGGCCAAGGTCTACGGCTCCGAGGGAGCATTCCGGGATCTGACTGATCTGATCGCACAATATGCACCGAATTTACAGGCTTATCTGGACAGCAATCCGGATTATAAAGCATTCATTACTGCCGATGACGGAAAGATCTACGGGCTGGCGAAGGAAAGTCCCATCTTTGCGGATACCATCGGATACCGTGCGGACCACTTCACGGAAGCCGGAATCGATCCTTCCACAGTGAAGACTGTTGCGGACTTTACCAAAGCGCTGCAGACCTTAAAGGCGTTCTACGGCAAGGACAACCCCAGTTATTATCCCTTATCCGGACGGGAAGGCATATTCCGCTTTGCCGCATGGTTCGGTGCGGCCAACAATATTTCCATGGAAGAATCCAACGGTATCTACTATGGACATGAGAAGGATTATGCATTTGACATTATGAGCGAGAATGCCTACACCATGATGCAGACCATGAAGCAGTGGTATGACGAAGGCCTGATCAATCCCGAATGGGCTGCGGGAGCCTTCAGTGAAGGCGACTGGGAATCCGCCATGCTGAACGGCAGCGGAAGTATCATTTATGATTATTACACCAGACCTCAGTGGTTCGTGACCAACGGAGGAAAGGATGCGGATCCGAATTATGAGATGGCGGTACTTGATTATCTTCAGGATGAAACAGGAAAGACCCTGCCGGTGACCTCTTCCGCAAAATACGGTGATTTATCCGTGGCATTAAATGCAAAGGCAAGCGAGGAAGCAGCGAAGGCGTTTATCCGGTTCATTGATTACTTCTATAGTGAGGAAGGCATCGTCCTGGCCAACTGGGGCGTGGAAGGCGAAAGCTTTGAAACAGCCAACGGCCAAAAGCAGTTTATCGCAGATTACAACACAGAGGAAGCAAAGCCGGCGGGAGAGAAGAGATGGTCCTTCCTAAGCGACAGGCTTACCGTGATCAAGCCGGTAGACAATACGGCGTTCTATTCCTGGAATACCGAACTGATCTCTGAATCCGCAAACCGTCTGTTTACGGAGGAGAACCTGCAGGAATCCATCAATATCGTCTATACCAATGACCAGCTGACCGAGCTGTCCAATCTGGTGGCATCCGTATATGATGCCGAGATCGCAGGAATGACCGCATTCCTGACAGGGGGCAGAACATTGAATGAAACAGAATGGACGGCGTTCCAGAATGAGATGAATGCCATGGGATTATCCAGGATAGAAGAGATCCAGCTGGAAGCATTCCAAAACACTTATGGAAAATAATATTCAGACAGGCGTATCAAGTCACTTGAAAAGTATAGGGTAGCAGCAGTCTGTATCAAACAAATCCTTTGCCGGATACCCACCTGTGGGTATCCGGGCAAAAGCTTTACAGAAAGGTGATTTACATGTTACAGAGAAAATCATTGCGAAAAAGAATTATGGAAGAAATCAAACGGAATTATCTGCTTTACCTTATGCTGATCCCCGGTGTTGTCAGCCTGGTGCTTTTTAAGCTGGCGCCAATGGGAGGTATGGTGATAGCCTTTGAAAAGTACAGTGCATTTAAAGGTATTTTTAAGAGTGAATGGGTAGGCCTTGATAATTTTATCCGGATATTCCGGGACCCCTACATTCCCAAGGTAGTAGCCAATACGGTTATTCTGGCGGTACTGTCCGTGGTGGTCGTATTTCCCGTGCCGGTGGTTTTTGCCTTGTTTCTAAATGAGGCCAGGAGCAAATGGGTCAGGCATCCGGTACAATCCTTAAGCTTTCTTCCCTATTTTATCTCCTCGGCCGTTATGGTAAGCATCCTGTATACCATATTATCGCCGAATTCAGGTATTGTGAACACGGTTATCAAAGCCTTCGGCGGCAGTTCCATTTATTTTATGGCAAGTCCCGGATGGTTCCGGCCCCTGTATATCCTTCTTCAGATCTGGCAGACCTTCGGCTACTCGGCGATCATTTACCTGGCGGCAATGACTGCCATTGACCCGGCTCTTTATGAAGCGGCGGAGGTAGACGGCGCCAACCGCTGGTCGAAGATGCTCCGTATTACGCTGCCGTCCATATCCGTATCCGTAGTTACCATGCTGATCATCAGTATCGGCAATATCTTCACCGTAGATCTGGACCGTATCCTGCTGATGTACAATGCCAGCGTTTATGATACCGCAGATGTAATACAAACCTATGTATACCGTATCGCGTTCCAGTCGACCGGCTTTCCCGATTACAGCTATGGTACGGCCGTGAACGTATTGAAATCGGTAATTGCTTTCATCCTTGTTATAGCAGCCAATAAAGCAGCAGATAAGTTTTCCGACACAAGGATATTTTAAAGGAGGAGACAGCGAACATGAAACGAAAAAAAATCTCCCTGTTTGACCTGATTAATAATACCTTGCTGATTGCTTTGGCTATTGTATGCGTCTATCCGTTTTTGTATATTTTTTTCGTGGCAACAAGCGATGGTACTTATTTATCCCGAGGGCTTATGACCTTTTTCCCGAAGGAGTTTAATTTTGAAGCGTTTACCTATATATTGCAAAATCCGAAATTGAATGTATTCCGGGGATTACGGAATTCCTTTCTCTATACAGTGACCGGAACCCTTGTTTCCATTGTTTTTACCTATCTGACGGCCTATGCCCTGTCAAGGCCCAGATTAAGGTGCCGGTCGTTTATTATGAAGCTTTTTGTTATTACCTGGGTATTTGAAGCGGGTATCATCCCCCAGTACATCGTCTACAGCAGCCTGGGATTTGTTGATAATCCGGCGGTCATGATCATTCCGGCGGCAATCAATACCCAGTTTCTGATTATCGCGAAGACCTTTCTGGAGGGATTGCCGAAGGAGCTGGAGGAGGCGGCTTTCATGGACGGAGCCAATGATATTAAGATATTGACGAAGATTTTTCTGCCCTTGTCCAAGCCCATCGTGGCAACCATCGGCACCTTTTATGCGGTATCCATATGGAACCAGTATCTCAATCCGCAGATTTATTTAAAGTCCGAATACCTTAAGACCATCCAGCAGGTATTAAAGAGTGTGGTTATCACCGACGGTGCTGCCGGAACGGCCTTTAACAATATCATACAGAACGGCATTACCTTAAACCAGCAGAATATGAAAGCGGCGGCAACCTTTGTCGCCATGGTTCCCATTGTCTGTGTTTATCCGTTTGTACAAAAATATTTTAAGAAGGGAATATTGATCGGCTCTGTAAAGGGCTGATGGGTAAAGCATATGAACAGAAAATATATCGAATTGAATACTCCGGCGGAGAATGGCTGCCTTTATAAAGATCCCGTCAGGAACACCGTAGAAGCGCTGATACCAAATCCCTATGACAGCTGCCATGCGGCGGATCTGCTGGAGCTGCCCGGCGGAGATCTTCTTTGCTGCTGGTTTGCCGGCTCCGATGAAGGGAATGCGGATATCAGCATCGTCCTGTCCAGGCTGAATGCCGGAGCGAGTACCTGGTCCGTACCGGTCATCATATCCGATGACCCTGCCCGTTCCGAGCAAAATCCCTCCCTGTTCCTGACACCGGAGGGAGAGCTGTGGGTAATGTATACCGCACAGGTATCCAGAACACCGGAGATCAATCCGCATTTTAACCTTCAGTATACCGCCGAGATCCGGTGCAGAAAATCAACGGATCACGGATATACCTGGGGACCCACCCAGGTGATGTTCTCCCGGCCGGGTTCCTTCTGCCGGCAGAAAATCCAGATATTAAAGAGCGGAAGATGGATCTTCGGCAATTGGATCTGTTTCCCGGATGAATCCAGAAACGGCAGCGATATTACGGTAATGCAGCTTTCCGACGATCAGGGAAAGACCTGGAGAGAGGTTACGGTGCCAAAGAGTCAGGGAAGAGTTCATGCCAATATTGTGGAGCTGGAGCCCGGCAAGCTGATCGCGTTGTACCGGAGCAGATTTGCGGATCATATTTACCGGTCCGTATCCGAAGATGACGGTGAGACCTGGTCTGCGCCGGTCCGTACCCAGCTGCCCAACAACAACTCCAGCATCTCGGCCATCAGGTTGAAAAGCGGGGCTGTCGGACTGGCTTACAACCCGGTAAGCTTCAATGAGGATACCGCAAGAACCGTCTGGCCACATCAGCGCTGCCCCCTTACCCTTGCGGTCTCAGAGGACGGGGGTATTACCTGGCCTTACCGCAGAGTGGCGGAGTTCGGGGAAGGCTTTACCGGCCCCATGAACGATGATAACAACAGGCGGTATGAATATCCGGTCATAATGGAGGATTCGGCGGGAAATATCCATGTTGCCTACAGCTGGGGCGAAAGACGCTGCGTGAAATACGTATGCGTGGACGAGGCATGGATTCGCGGGGAGAAAAAGACTTTGGGCGCGGAGAATAATCCGGAGTACCCGGCCCGTTATTTTTAAATCTTGTGCGATCTGAATACTCCAATCTGTGAGCGGCAAGGAGCAATTTTAGGAGCTCAGTGAGGCTGCGTTTCCAAAATTGCGGCGCAGAATACGGCAAGGCGGAGCGGTCAGAACGGTACAATGATTTTTCAAACATGCTCTAAGGAGATTCCTATGAAACGAAATAATAAAATTATGCTGATTACTTATGCCGACAGTCTGGGAAAGAATTTAAAAGAGCTTAAGGAAGTTGTGGACAGCCATTACCGGGACGCGGTGGGCGGGATACATATTCTCCCCTTCTATCCCTCCTCCGCAGACCGGGGCTTTGCTCCCATGCGCTATGATAAGGTGGAGGAAGCCTTCGGAGCCTATGAAGATATTGAGGAATTGGGCAGGGACTATTATCTCATGTTTGATTTCATGATCAACCATATATCAAAAAGCTCTCTCTATTTTAAGGATTTCCAGGAGAAGAAGGAGGAATCCGAATACAGGGATTTTTTCATCCGGTATAAGGACTTCTGGGAGAACGGGGAGCCCACACAGGAGCAGGTGGATCTGATTTATAAGAGAAAGCCCAGAGCGCCCTATGCGGAAGTGGAGTTTGCCGACCATACGGTGGAAAAGGTGTGGTGTACCTTCTGCGAGGAGCAGATCGACCTGGATGTGACAAAGGACGCCACCAGGCGGTTCATCCGGGAAACTCTGGAGGATATGTGCCGGAAGGGAGCCTCCGTTATCCGTCTGGATGCCTTTGCCTATGCCGTAAAGCGGGCGGATACCAGCTGCTTTTTTATTGAACCGGACACCTGGGAGCTGCTGTATTGGATCAAGGATATCGTAAAGCCCTACGAAGTGGAGCTGCTTCCGGAGATCCACGAGCACTACAGCATTCAGCTGAAGATAGCGGAGCATGATTTCTGGATCTATGATTTTGCCCTTCCGGTTATGGTGCTCCATGCCCTGTATGAGGGAACCGGAACGTATCTGAAGCGGTGGCTGGAGATGAGTCCCAGGAAGCAGTATACCACCCTGGACACCCACGACGGCATCGGAATCGTGGATGTGAAGGATCTTCTGCCGGAGGCCGAGGTGTTAAAGACCAAGGAAAACATGTTCTCCAAAGGCGCCAATGTAAAGAAGATCTATAACACGGCACAATACAACAATCTGGATATTTACCAGGTGAATACCACCTATTATTCGGCCCTGGGCAATTCCGACCGGGCTTATCTACTGGCACGGGCGGTCCAGTTCTTTGCGCCGGGCATCCCCCAGGTATATTATGTGGGAATGCTGGCCGGTGAAAATGACATTCCCCTCATGGAGAGCACGAAAAACGGAAGGGATATCAACCGCCATTATTACACGGCGGAGGAAATCGTGGATAATATGAAAAGGTCTGTGGTAAGCAGGCTGAGAGAGCTTATGGTGCTCCGCAATTCCCATCCGGCCTTTGCCCTGGAGGGGGACATGGAGGTAACACTTCAGGAAGAGCACAGGATACTCATAGCCAGGAGCTTTCAGGAGAAAAGCCTGCGGCTGTCAGCTGATTTAAAAGCCCATACCTTCCGCATCGAAGATGAAGCCGGACATTTGATTTTTAAAAGTGAATAATTGAAGAGATAACCATTAAAAGGAATAGGCAGTGCAAGGGATTGTTTACAGGCGGATATATCTTTAAAAACAGTTGTGTAATCCGTATACACGTGCTACAATTACACAAAAAAACGGAGGTAATATTATGTTCAAGGTAATCCAGACAGAGAAGGCGCCCGCGGCGATCGGACCCTATTCCCAGGCTTTGGTCCATGGCAATCTGCTATATTCCTCAGGCCAGATTCCCATCGACCCGGCGGACGGGCAGGTTGTGGAAGGAGATATCAAGGTCCAGGCACTGCAGGTAATGAAGAATATCGGAGCGGTCCTGGAGGCGGCAGGAGCATCCTTTCAAAATGTTATTAAGACCACCTGTTTTCTAAAGAGTATGGAGGATTTTGCCGCCTTCAATGAAGTGTATGCACAGTATTTTACCGGCAAGCCGGCGAGATCCTGTGTGGAGGCAGCAAAGCTTCCCAAGGACGTCCTTTGTGAGGTTGAGGTAATCGCAATTGTAGAATAATCCAAAACTGAGACCGGCAGGTCTTAATCTGGCAAACTACCCTTTTACTTAAGCAGGAATAATTATTCAAATTAGGAACTGACGCAAAATAGCTTTACAGCAAAGCTATTTTGCGTCAGTTTTTAGTAAATCATCCGTTGTTAAATCGCGATTAAATCAATTTTATCAAAAAATGAACACAATAAAACCTGCACCTATTAAAAGCAAGGTGATACATGCACTAGCCAACATCATTAAACACTTTGTTCTGTTGAGATTTTTCCTTTCTTTTTTTGATTTTTCTCTATCGATCTCTTTGTTTTCCATATAAGCCAGAATTTCAGAGTAAGTTTGAATATTGTTTTTCTTTTTAAGTCTTTCTGCCTGAACAGCAGATACAAACATTAAAATACAAAAGATGAAAGGTATCAACAATCCCTTCAGACCCAGAAATCTTAATGCAGGTGCCATAGACAAGGGCATTAATACCATACCTGTAATCATACCCCGTCCCCAAAAATTCAATCTGTTTCTTGCAACTTCATTTTTCATCATATCCATATCTCCTTTTACTAATTCGTCTAAGGAAACATTAAATAGAACACTCAATTGTAATATATTATGAATGTCGGGATAGCTTCTTTCGTTTTCCCAATTAGAGATAGACTGTCTGGATACATAGATTTTCTCTGCAAGCTTTTCTTGAGACAATCCAATACGTTCTCTATAAAATTTTATTTGTTTTCCCAGTTCCATTTTTTGTCTCCTTATGCAGATATTAAAGGATATTAATATAGAGTGCTACCAAAGCTCTTTTACATAAAGGGAATAGTACTGTAAAAGTTCTTTGACATTGTCGGTAAGACCGCATTAACCTGGCTCGCCTTTATCCTTTGCAGCAAGTTCGGCTGCAAACGACCGGTCTTCGCCATCTGTATATCTATGCGTGTATATTCATTATACTACATTACAAATGACTTATGACACACGAATCATAATTCTGATTTTACAAACTGAATCTATTATATCAAATTCTTACATAGAAATATAGAACTGAATATGTATACTAATTATTCAGTGTTACCGGAGAAAATTGACTTTGTTTTGGCGGTTGTATGATACGACCCTCTGACATCTATTTTTATCAAGTGACAGAATTAAAATAATAAAATAATTCTTGATTAGGGTAGAAACATGCGCTATAATTAATTCATCAAACGTATGATGTTTGATGAATTGGAGATTGTGCACCCGGTATGCCGCAATCAAACGGGTGAAAATATAAATTATATCAAGAATGAATGAAACCAATCAAGAAAGGCAGGTCATTGAATGGATAAAAATATATTTGCATCCTATAAAAAGGAATCCTCCGTAGAATTTGTAATAAATAGTTTTAAAGAGCTATTATTAACCAAAAAACTTCGTCCGGGTGACAGTATTCCAAGTGAAACAGCATTGGCGGAAAGCCTGAATGTAAGCCGGGGCACAATAAGAGAGGCAATGAAGATTCTCTCCGCCTTCGGTATTATTGAGATAAAACGGGGGGATGGGACGTACATTGCAAGCTCTATCGGAAATGCTCTCTTTGATCCGTTCTTATTTAATCTGATCATGAGTGATGCCGATACAAGACAAATCGTTGAACTCAGAGAATTATTGGAAACCCAGATCATAACGCTGGTAATCAGGAATGCAGATAATAAAGATATCGGCAATATAGAAGAAGCATACCGGATGATGGAAAAGGCGATAATGTCAGAGGTTAAGCACGGACAGGAGTTGATTGACTGTGACATTGCATTCCATAAGGCCTTGGGAAATGCTACAAAGAATGTATTGGTTGAAAAGATATATGGTTTTATCCTGGAGCTCTTTCTGCCTTATATTAAAAATACCTATAAACAGGACAAGAATGAGCGAAAGGCTTTGCTGCTCCATAAGAAAATTATGGATGCGGTGATAGAACGCAATCTGGAAGAAGCTATGCTGGCAACGCGAAAATCCATGGAAGAATGGAAAGAAGGCATATAAGGAGGTAAGGATATGATCATTGATTCACATGCACACCTGGGGCATGATTATGTATTTGATGAGGAGGCAACGGAGGAAGGGTTATTATATTAC
>JAFADH010000201.1 GCA_023424995.1 Bacillota bacterium
CTGATCATCTCCGTAAGGCTGACAGAGCCTTTTCTGGTGGATACTAAGGCCGTTTTTATACATGAGTTCATAAATTTCATTGAAAGTAAAATCCAGCTGTCCGACGGCGCCCCAGATATCCTCCGTCCGCCAGTCATATAAGGGATAATAGTGATAAACCAGGCAATCCGGATCAAGGGTACGGAGCTTTGTCGTCCAGCCGTAATCCCGGTATCTTTCCTTGGTCCGGTTGACGATGGTATTAAAACGGTTGAGGCTTTCGTCGCTTCTGATGGCGATACCCACCGCGGCGGGACCGGTATGTGTTTTTTGGAACCATCGGCTGAACCGGTAAGTAAACTCCTCAAACTCCATACCCTTGTAAAACCAAGTCCAATCCTCAGGCAGGTTATCCTCATTGATAACACAATCATAGGCCGGCATGTCCCGCACCCACTTGTCCCTCTCATCACGGTCCCAGCAGATCCAGGTAGGCTGGAGGACGGACACCGCATTCCTTAAAGAGAGGGGCATGCAGCACCAATAAAAACGGTCCACCACATCGGCCGTAATTCGGCGCAGCTCTTCAACATGCCGGACGGTTGCCTGGTATTGTGCCTCCAGATCGATGTATAAGACACTGAATTTTTTATTATTCTGCCGGGCGATATCTGCACAGAGCTGGAGCATAACCGAGCTGTCTTTGCCGCCGGACACACACAGGTACATGGATTTAAAATCAGAAAAAATCAAATGGATACGCTCTCTGGCGGCAGTCAATACATTCTTGGTAATATATATTTTAGATATTTCGGACGCCCCCTTTGAGCTGTGAATGACTGACTCATAGCCGGTCAGCATTTCTAAAAAATATATCAAATATTAAAGTCTTATAGGAATTCATGTTCTGAATTGGCTTATTTATGTCCCCAATGACATAGAGGCATAATCAACAGCCGGCAGTAACGGCAGGAGGAGATTTACAAAGGCTTCCAAAAACCGGATTTCCGAAGAATAAATCCCCATGCTGCAATATGAGTATTTCGTACTATTCCGACATAATCACCTTTTTGTTGACGGTAAGTTGTTGTATACTGTCTTCATAACTAAACAGATTAGGCGGTGCAAGCATGGGCATTATACTAAATCCGAATACAGTAAATCAACTGGCAAAAGGCTCTGAATTCTATACGGAAGGTGAACCGGTTTCCAGTGTTGCTATGATAATCAAAGGCAGAGTCCTTATACATAACGAGGGGGCACGAGTTATCATGGGTCCCGGAGCATTTTTGGGGATCAATGATCTGTATCTGGGCAGATACCAGACCTTCTATACGGCCTTGGAAGAGCTTATGATATATGTTTTTCCCGCAAACCGGCTGGAAGAGCTGGAGAATGTCATATCTTCCAATAAAGATTACCATGGATTTATGGTAGCCTCCTTTTATAAGGTGATATATGATCTGGATCAAATCTATCAGGGATTAATCAGGAACTGTTCCGAATTATATGAATTTCTAAAAGATACCGCAAAAAAATATATGACGCTTGCCACACGTTGGGGCTACAAGACAAAATCTATGGAGCGGATTGCCGGGCTGGTTCCCATGAACAGTAATCTGGATATTATAAGGGACCGTATCAATTATTACAGTGAATGCAGGAATGTGCCGATTGATGCTGTGAAAGCCTTCTTTTCCTGCAGCAATGAGATTACCCTCTATCAGGTTGAGGATGAGGTTGATGTGGTGAACCAGCAGATGGAGGATATCAGGGAATTCGCAAGAAGCTATATCAATATGGCGGAATGCCTGGTGGATGACAGTGATACCTGCCTGTTCCGGCAATTTGCCCAGATGTCGATTGATGTGGGAAGTGCCTCCGTGAACGGCAATGAGATCCCGGAGCTCATGGACTGTATCGTGAAAGAAGTGATTAAATCAGAAGAATTCACGGAAAATACCCTTGGCAGGAAGCTGAAGGTCAACCATAAAAAGATCAATGAGATATTCAGGATAATGCAGAGTACACAGAGAAGTGATGTAAGTACCGAGGTACTTTTAAAGTACTCCCAGGAGGATGCACAGAAGGCGATAGCGGAGCTTAACAATTCCTTTGCGAAGCTGCTGGACTATGCAGGGATTACAGGAGATAAGGCATCAGAGTATGAAGCTGCCATGCTGGATTATGTGAATTTGAGAGATAAGCTGTCCTCCGAGGATATTGTCAGAGCGATCCGAAGAAAGCTGACGGAAAATCATTATAAAATTTATTACAATATTTTTATACGGGCTTATAATGAGAAAAGGGTTCCCAGGCTGATTGACCTTTTCTTAAAATACGGCTATGCTGACGAACGGCTGCTGACAAGGGAACAGCTCCTGTCGTTATATTTCCTTGCGGAGGAGGAAGCAAACCAGGGGCCGTGCAATGTATATAACATCAAAACCTGGCTCACCGCCATCTACGAGGGCAGAAAGGAGCCCTCCAAGAACGAGTTTGACCTGGAATATCCGGAATACCTTAACAGCCTGAAAAAGCATGGAAGTATTACGGAGAAAGAATACCGGGAGCAGCTCACCGACTCCGGCAGGAAGCTGGAATATGAGATACAGAATATGTTCCGCTATAATAACCGTACCACCAACGGACAGATCACCAGCTTTGTGCCTGTATTGCACCAGGAGCTTATGAGCAATGATTTTGAGAGGATCTATATGACGGCGGAAAAGGTAAATGAAACTGTGAACAATATTCTCAGACTCGATTATTCCGTATTCGACCGTGAGGTATTGTATACGAATCCGAAAAAGAATATCGTGAAGGAATATATTATAAAGCGCGTATATCCGGATATCATATTATTCCCGACGGTCGGCAGCAGCGGTATCATGTGGCAGGACATCAGCGGCAAACGCAGAGACAGCGCGGGACGTTTCTTCTTACCCATATTTTCAGAGATCAATCTCAGTATTCTGCTGACCAGAATCTTCGGCAGATACCGCTGGGAATTATGCCGTACCATAGAAGGTCCGGCCTGGAATAATGTAACTCACAAATCCCTTACCTCGGAATACAATGACTACCTGCAGTTCTACCGTAAGAACAAAGAGCTCTCGGAAGAGAAGAAGGACAAGATCAAGGCGCAGATTCAAAAGGGCCGTAACAGCAGCCGTGAAATATTTGTAATTGATTATGAACAATGGATTAATTATGAGGCAATCGGCGCCTTAAAATTAAATAAATTAGTAAGAGAAATGATGGCGACCTACTGTCCCTTCTCGAAGGAAACCAGAGAACAGCTGAAGGCCCAGCCGTTATTCGCGGAAGCCATGAACAGATTCTACCGGGAAAAGCACAAGAAGGTACGTGAGATTGAAGGCAGACACCGCTTACTCCAAAAGGATAATATAGAGATCACACAGGAACTGCTGGATACCTTAAGCTATCACAGGGACTTATAGAACAGAAAAACGGTTGTCCTCAAGCAGCAATAATCGGGGCAACTTTTTTCGTTCATCTGCTTGTCTAAATAAGTCGGGAATGGTAGTATAGAAGCATACAGAGGAGGGTATGTCATGAGTAACTACGAGAATATAATCAAGATACAGGAAATCAAGAAAAAGGTCAATGAAGGCGATCTGTTATCTGCCGGAAGAATTCTTGATACGATGGATATTAAAAAGATTAAGGACATAGCTCACCTTAATCTGATTGCCCAGGTCTATGCGGAGAACAAACGGTATGAGGAAGCCGCGGACATTATCTTAAGAATTTATGACAGGACAAAATCAAGAAAATCCTTATTTCAGCTGGTTGATATTTCAATCCGGATGAATCATGCGGAGAATGCGGAGTTATATCTTGACCAATACCGGAAGATTGCGCCGAAGGACTTCGATAATTATATATTCCGGTATAAAATTGATAAGATGAAGGGGGAGTCTTTTGAACATCTGATCAATCTGCTGGAAGAGCTGAAGAAGGTAGAATACACAGAGAGATGGGCTTATGAGCTTGCCAAATTATATTACAAGGCAGGCATGGAGGAAGAATGCATCCGGGAATGCTCCGACATAGAATTATGGTTCGGAGAAGGCGCTTATGTGGAAAAAGCGAGGATACTTCGTTCTACCTATTACAGCGAAGCTGATAAGGATAAAATAATGGAAGAGATAAGGCGAAGGGCGGAATCAATCAATAGTAATTAGACCTTGAACCGGATCGTTATTTCGTTGGGTATGGACTGGCCCTTCTTGGATTTTACATTGGTGGTTACATGAAGGAGATAGGATTCATTCTTCGTATAAGGAGCAAGGGGTTCTATCTCTATACAATTCTCCACCGTATTATAACGGATATTTGTCTTTAAAGGCACCTGATCCACTGTTGTTACATACAGGTTACTGTTATTCACAGTCGAGGGATTCAAAGGCGCTGTAAATTTAATCTTCCAGACAAAGCTGCCTGTCTTAAATTTTAAATTCTGCTTAACAATATTCTTTACACTTCCGATTACCGATTCAATAGTTATATAATTTGCCATATTCTGATACATCTCCATCTATCATATCTTATGTATAGTTGCATGATATTTGCCTAAGCTAATTGTAAATCGTAAAGCGAATGGATTCTATAGACAAAAATTCTCATTGTTGTGTATATGATATCATGAGCAATTTAAAAATACAACAGAAATACGCGTCACGGTGGTCTTTCTGACTTTTTTTATGATAAAAAATGTAAATTTACAGATAATTGGTGCATCTATGAGAAATTTCCTTATAAAATGCAAACAAAGATACGAATATAAAAGCTGTTAATATTAAAAATAATATTATAACAAATAGTATTTTTTCATATGGATACCGTTATCCGACATCTTGAATTTAACGGTGGAATGGAGGGCTATATGGTAAAATTAGACGGATTATGAAAAATTAACAAATTTTAAAATTTGAAAAAAGAATTTACAAAACACCATATTGTGGTATAATCAAATTGGCATGGAAATTTAACAAAAATTTAACAAGATTTATATGCAATATACACAAACTTAGGTTCGAGAAATAAATGAGGTGTGCAATGGAGCAATATATTATCAAAGGCGGAAGACCGCTGATCGGAGAGGTAACAATAAGTGGTTATAAAAACGCGGCTCTCGGGATCATAGCAGCAGCAGTGATGACGGATGAGACCGTTAAAATAGAGAATGTACCGGATGTTAAGGATATCGATGTTATATTACAGGCAATTGAGGATATAGGAGCAAAGGTCGACCGCATTAACAGAAATACGGTGAAGATAAATGCCGGCAAGATCAATACAACCAATGTGGACTTTGATTATGTCAGGAAAATCCGGGCATCTTATTATCTGGTAGGAGCTTTATTAGGAAAGCATAAATGCGCTAAAGTTGCATTACCGGGCGGCTGCAATATCGGAAGCAGACCGATTGACCAGCATATTAAAGGCTTTGAAGCACTTGGTTCCACAGTTAAGATTGAACACGGCCTGATCTGCGCCGATGCAAAGGAACTGGCGGGAGCTAATATTTATTTTGACTGCTCCAGTGTCGGGGCGACGGTTAATACCATGCTGGCCGCATGTCTGGCGGATGGGCTTACTACTTTAGAGAATGCCAATAAGGAACCTCATATCGTTGATATTGCAAACTTTTTGAATAGTATGGGAGCGAATATCCGCGGCGCCGGTACCGATGTGATCCGTATCAAGGGTGTACCGAAGCTCCACGGAAGCGAATATACCATTATTCCGGATCAGATAGAAGCGGGAACCTTCATGTTCGCGGCAGCGGCAAGCAAGGGCGATATCCTGATTAAGAATATAATACCGAAGCATCTTGAGGCATTTAGCGCCAAGTTAATAGAGATCGGTGCCGAAGTCCAGGAATTTGATGATGCCATCCGCGTGAAAGCGAAGGGCAAGCTTGGGAGCACCCATGTTAAGACTTTGATCTATCCGGGTTTCCTGACCGATATGCAGCCTCAGATGACCACTCTTCTTGCGGTATCCAAGGGAACAAGCATCGTTACGGAGAGTATCTTTGAGAACCGTTTCAAATACGTGGATGAGTTATCCCGTATGGGGGCTTCCATTAAGGTGGAAAGTAATACGGCAATTATTGACGGTGTCGATAAGCTGACGGGAGCCGTCGTATGTGCGCCGGATCTTCGGGGCGGAGCGGCACTTGTGATTGCGGGACTTATGGCGGAGGGTTTTACTGTCGTTGAGAACGTGGAATTTATTGAGCGCGGCTATGAGAAATTCGAATATAAGATGCAGCAGCTGGG
>JAFADH010000270.1 GCA_023424995.1 Bacillota bacterium
ATGAATCATAATCTTTTATTTGTAACCTGCTTAATAATTTGCAATATAAATTCTCCTGTTCTTTCTGCCATCCGTTTAAGGGCATAAAAATACCGCAGATAACGACCTGTCTGCGGCTTAATTAAATGAGTCCATAATATTGAGACAATACTATTCCCTCAGAAAGAACATACAAAAAGCACGCTACCAAGGCGTGCTGTCATTTATTCTATACACGATTCAGGTTGCTCGAAGAAGCTGCAAGGCCGATCACACATGCTAAAGATTTCGCTGTGTACCTTGCCGGTATTCAGTTAGATCATTGTCACCTCATTATACTTGCTTGTCATAATCCAACAGCTCCTTTCGATTGACCTTCCTTTTCTTCATTCAGGAAATCACATATTCATAAGCTTTACTATACCGGGATGCCTGCATATCAGCTTACAGTAATCTGCCAACTTGAATTCTACCTCAAATTCCAGACATTGTCAACGAAAAATTTAAGCCCCGCAGCTTCCTCCGATTAATTTAAGTAATCCAATCCGGCTCCCCTTCATAATTCCATCCGTTATCATTATGATACACCATAAGCTTTGTCATTCCGCCATCTACGGTGATGTTCTGTCCGGTGATGAAGCTGCTTTTCCCATCACATAAGAACATGACGGTATTCACAATATCAGCAGGCACACCCACCCGCCCCGCCGGATGCTGGGTATTATCCGCATGGGAGAACCGGTTATTCTCCGTATCAATCCAACCGGGAGATATGGAATTCACTCTGGCTTTTCCCGCCAGAGTTACTGCCATGGCATGGGTCAGGGATGTGATGCCGCCCTTTGCCGCAGTATAGCTCTCCGTATTCGCCTGGCTCATCAGATGCCTTGTGGAGGAGATATTGACAATGCTTGCTCCGGGGTTCAGATTGTCCATGAATAGTTTTGTCAGCATATACGGAGCTGCCACTCCCACCCGCAGCACATAGTTAAAATCCTCGTAGGAACAGTTCTCCAGGCCTCCCTTGGACATGCAGGCATTATGAATCAGATAGTCTATGTTCCCATGTTCCGCTATCACCTTTTGGCTGAATGCCCTTAATACCCCATCGTCTGCAATGTCCCCGATAAAATAATCATTCTCCAGAAGATCAATAACACAGACTGCTGCGCCCTGCCTTTTAAATTCCTCACAAATTGCTTTGCCGATGCCTCTTGCACCGCCTGTAACTACTGCTACCTTCTGCTCACTCATTACAACTCCTGCCTTTCTTACAGGGATTACTCCCTGTAATCCTGTTCCATATGATGAATTTGGATATTTACCGGCTGCGGCTCCTGTATTGTATATTATATAAGCTGCTTTTCCGATATCTCTTTATTATATTGATCATACAGCACCTGGGGATTTAAGGTCGGTCTTTTTCTCCCCATATCATAAAAACAGCCCGTCTGTCTTCCGGTGCAATATACTTTTCCATTGGATATAATCTCCAATTCCAGTTCCCACCTGTTTTTTGTCATATTCACCACCCAGCACCTTCCGACTGCTTTATCATAGATTGTAAGCGGTGCTTTATATTCCGCCTCCGTCTTCATAAGAATGGGAGACACCTGCTGCCGCATCATCACCGTATAGGGATAATACTTATCCAGAAATGTAAAACGCAGATCCTCAAACCACCGGATATAGACAATATTGCTTACGATCCCCATTGCATCAATATCATAACAGTTTACTTTGATATCCTTCTCTACCTGCATAATTTTGACCGGCATTCCGATTACCTCCTGTTCTTTGATCTGATATTATGCCTTTTCATCTTCAAAGTCAACAATAAGTCCCTGAGACGGCAGATATCTGCGCCGTCTTCAGGGACTTATTCCTATATCCTCCGGCTGCCCGGATTATGAAGCATCTTCCGCTATTATTATTGAAGTGAATACTTTAGATACACAATACTGCTGTTATACTGCTCTCCGTTCCATTCCGCATAAGCCAGCTTTTCAGAAGAAGGACTCCAGCTGGTGGTGGCATTCTGGATATTAACCGCTATCTGGCTGGACTCAGCCGTCAGCATATCGTAGATATAAAGGCCGTTTACGGTTGTATTGTTATCCGTGCCCTTCCGGTGGTAAGCGACCATCCGCTGGTCCGGGGACCAGGAAACTCCGCCAAGCTCCGTCCCTTCGGCGATTATTTTCTGATTGCCGCCATCCGTATCACAAAGGATCAGGGTGTTTTTTGTTTCATTGCGCTGCAGCACCAGCATTTTATTGCCGTCCGGAGCCGGTATCACATCATAGACACGCTCAAGGTTTAAGTTCGTCTTCTCCTTGGTAACCGTATTGAACCGGAACAGGGTTTCATCGTAATTGGTATTGTAATAAATATTATCCTGGATCTTTCGGACAATAAACAGCCCCTCCTCATTCAAATCCTCAATGACAGAGATTTCACCGGTTACAGTCGCGGTATAGGCACCGTTGTAATAAGCCGCACCGAAGACCTCATTGCCCGACCAGCGGGCGCTGAGAGCTCCCCCCACATTGTCTCCCAGGATACCCAAGGCTTCCCGGGTTTCAAGATCCATCACATAGTAGATGGGATCTCCCAGGGTGTATTCACTATAGAGCAGGTATTTCTTATCCGCCGAAAGAGCGGCTTCTCCCAGGAATACATCCTCGCGTTCCTTTAATAATTCGTATTCTTTCGTATTAATATTGTACAGATATAAGCTTCTGGGATAATGCTCGGATAATTCCAAAAGGCTCATTTTATCCAGTGTATCATTCTCTTTGGAAACAACCGCTGTTTCATCATCCAGCCAATCCGATATCTCCCCGTTCTCGACCTGTTCAATTTTCTCTACCGATACCACAGGTTCCGCGGGTTCCTTCCCGTCGTCCTCGATGATCGTGATAGTCGATCCCGGTTCTTTGATGATTTCCCTGCCTTCCTCCGTTTTCTTACCGCAGGCATTCAGGGTTAGAATTAAAGTTGCTATAAGCAGTATTTTTATTGTTTTTGATTTATTCATATTATCGCCTCCTTTGATTTATATGATAGCAGGCATATATTTCAAAAAAATATACAATTATCTCACAGATGCAAATAAAATGTAACAAATTTGTTTCCGTTTATCTTTTTTATGCTTCATAGGAAGGAAGTGTAACCCGAAAGACCGTTCCCTCCGGATTCGTATTCACAAGAGTGATGCTCCCTCCCAGTATTTCGGCATGCTTTTGTGCAAGAGACAGGCCCAGGCCCACACCGCCGGATTCCCGGGATCTGTTTTTATCCACTGTGAAAAAGGGTTCAAATATATTCCTGGCAAGCTCTTCAGGAATACCGATGCCGGTATCGGCAATTTCAATTACCTCCTGCCCCTGCTCCGCATAATTCTTCACAAATATGCTGCCCCCGGGTTTATTATACTTAATTGCATTATCTAAGAGATTCATAAGGATAATTCCCATGCTGTCCCTATCCGCTTCCACATAAGCCTCGGCCAGCCCGGTCTCCAGCCTGATCCCAAACTTTTCGAATTTACCTCTTAAGCTGTTTAACACCGCCAGAATTGTCTGTTTAAGCTCTATCCTCTCTTTATTATATTCAAAATCATATTTTTCGAGAGCGGACAGCTGCAGTACCTTTACGACCATGTCATAAAGCTGCTGGGTCTCACTCTTAATACTGGCTTTCGCCGTTTCCAATAATGCCTTATCCTCCGGATACATTTCCAGCAGATCCATATAAGCCTTGATAGAGGTAAGCGGCGTCTTGAATTCATGAGTCACATTCCCGATGAACTGCTTCTGCTGCCGGTCAAGCAGGGACAGCTTACCCACTGCCAGTGTCAGCTTCTCCTGCTCCTCCTCCATATCCTTAAGGGTTTTCCTGATCTGTGCACTCATGGCCCGGATTCCCCTGCTCAGTCTGCCAAGCTCGTCCCCGCGCTTTAATATAGCCGTCTCATATTGCCCCTGCCGTATCCTGTCCACAGCTTTCTCCAGGCGGATAATTCCGCTGGCGAAGGAATTAAAATAAAAATAAGCCAGGACAAAGCCAAGAAGAAATATTCCCGTTCCGATATTAATGAACAGCTGCCGTATCTGTCTGTAGAACTCAGAATATCCCGACAGGGAATAATTGAACTGTACCACACCGGCCTGCCCGTTCCCTGCTTTTAAAGGAGTCAGATAGTAAAGGGCTTCCTGCTCCACCAGATAGGCGGTTTTATTATTCAGTGCAAACTCCAGTGTCCTGCTTATTCTGTCCGCTTCTGCCTGGGTTACTTTCCGGCTGACCGCCTTCCCGTTCTGATCATACAACACCACCGGCAGTCCGCTGATCAATTCCAATTGCTCTGCGAACTCCATTCCCTTTGCTTCCAGGAAGGCCTGGGGTTCCTTGTTCGGTTCAGCCAGAATCGTCTGCATAAAATAAATATTCGCTGTTTGGGCCTGCTGGGCCAAATACTGTTCGTACTGCACCTGCTGATTCTTTTTTATGCCGTCCAGCACCAGCAGGCTCAGGATAAATACCGTAAAAAGCAGCAGCAGGGCAAGAAAAATACTGAATTTGATTTTAATCCCGATTCGCACCGTAACCTCCCAACACTTTATAGCCGATCCCATGAACCGTCTGTATCATATCGGTATATTCCGGGCCCAGCTTTTTACGCAGCCTTTGTATATGAATATCCACGGTGCGCGTACCTCCGTAATATTCCATTCCCCATACGATATCCAGAAGCTGCTCCCGGGAATATACCCGGTCCGGATTGGATGCCAGAAGGGATAACAGATCATATTCCTTGGGCGTTAAATCTAACGGCATATCCCCGGCAAAAGCAGTTCTCCGGTGGGGATGGAGCACCACTCCTCCCATACTGATCTGTTCCGGGTCAGGCCTGTCACCGGCCGTCTGCATTCTCCTTAACAGCGACTTGAGACGTGCCAGCAGCTCCCTCATATCAAAGGGCTTGGTGATATAATCGTCAGCCCCCAATTCCAGTCCCAATATCTTATTGACGATATCCTCCTTTGCCGTCAGCATGATCACTCCCAGGGTTCCTTTATTCTGAAGCTTCTTCAGAATATCATAACCGTCCATGCCCGGCAGCATCACGTCCAGAATGATAGCCCGGGGACCGAATTCCTGCAGCCTTTTTAAGGCCTCGCCCCCATGATAAACCGTCTCCACGGCATATCCTTCCTTTTTTAATGCATATGCGATTGCATCCGCTATTCTTTTCTCATCTTCAATTACCATTATTTTTTCATTCATTGATGCACCGTTCCATATTCAATATTTTATGTCTGACAAATGAAATCCTATTCCTGCAGCAGATAATTATTATCCTCATTTGCCGGCTCCAGTGTTCTTATTTCAAAGGTCTTGCATCCGGAGGCGATAAAGGGATCCGATTTGGCGATATTCTCTGCTTCGACCATATCTTCAGCCAGAAAGACCACCATCCCTCCGGGATAATCCGCAAAGGGTCCGCAAAGTATCAGCCTGCCCTGCCGCTCTAAACCTTTTAAGTGCTCTACATGGTTCTTTACCAGCTCACTGCTGATCGGCTTTTTATTTTCCATTAAATAAACATATGTCATTGTTCCTGCTCCTTGAATTGTAATATGCCGGCGGCGTTCCATTATGTCCCGCATGGGATATCCATATTTAATTATAATGTAAAACAACCCTATTTGTAAATTGTTCCTTTATTAGATATTTTTACTCATGTAAAGTACTGTAACCAGCAAATCCGGCACCTGCCGCTTATGGTCAAAGCTCACACTTTCCCACGTATCCGGATAACCCGAAATCTGCCGTACCTGCTCCGCTTTTGACAACCAGGAAACCAAAAAAATCACCCAAACGCAGACCTTGCGGAACTGCATTTGAGTGATGAAATGACAGAGCTGACCACCTTACTTAACTAAATTAATCCTCTTGATACGAAGCACATTCAACAATACCGATATTGAGCTGAACGCCATTGCCAAAGCAGCAATTACAGGGTTTAACAGCGGCCCGCCGAAGATATATAAAACACCCGCGGCAACAGGTATGCCCAATACATTATAAGAAAACGCCCAAAACAGGTTTTGTTTAATGTTGCGCATAGTTCGCTTGCTTAAATAAATAGCTTGAGGCACACCTTGCAAATCACCGCGCATAAGCACTATTTCAGCAGATTCTACGGCTACGTCGGCGCCATTGCCTATGGCAATGCCTATGTCGGCTTGAACAAGGGCAGGCGCATCGTTAATACCATCACCAACCATCGCTACCTTTTTCTTTTCTTTATGCAATTCATCCTGCAGTTTCTTAACATTTGCAGCCTTATCCTGCGGCAGCACTTCCGCAAGCACTTTTGTTACCCCCGCTTCACGGGCAATGGCCTCTGCTGTGCGCTTGTTGTCGCCGGTAATCATTATTACATCAATACCCATTGAATGGAGTCTTTCTATTGCGGCTTTACTTGTGGGTTTAATTACGTCTGCAACAGCTATAACGGCTTCTAATGTTTTATTAATAGCCATATACATAGGAGTTTTGCCCTCATTGGCAAGACGGTCGCTATCGGCGGCATACTCCTCCATATTTATGCCGTACTCGGTCATAAGACGCTTGTTGCCGATTAATATATTCCTGGACTCATTATTAAATTCAACAACAGCCTCAATTCCTTGCCCGGCAATGGAGTTAAACTGCTGCGGCTCTATTAACTGTCCGAATTTTTCAACACCGCGGTTTACTATAGCTTCACCAAGGGGGTGTTCTGATTGTTTTTCCACAGATGCCGCCATAAGAAGTATATTGTCGTAGTTATATGCGCCTTTCGTAACAATATCCGTAACGTGAGGCTTCCCTTCTGTAATGGTGCCCGTTTTATCAAGCACAACTGCCGCAATTTTATGGGCGACTTCAAGAGATTCGCCTCCTTTAATCAAAATGCCGTTCTCTGCGCCTTTACCT
>JAFADH010000275.1 GCA_023424995.1 Bacillota bacterium
ATATAATCAAAGCGTCCGATATCGATGAGTCCGTCCACATTCAGCCCCTGATACAAAGGGGTGCCGTAGACATTCTGAACCGTCGGACTGTTGCTGGCATTGGGTCCCTGCTTGATGGCTATGTAAGAATTTACAAAGGTGCAGTTCTGGACATGGGTATAATCCGCACCCCAGACCGCAGGATCATATAACTGAAGGGTGGGAGGGTATTCCGCAATATCCTCCGCAGATTGCTGCGGATACCAGAAGGTAATATCCCTGACTGCCGCATTGGGGAGTACCGTAATGAACGGATCTCCGTCCACCTTCCCTCTTCCGTCGTAGATGCAGAGGATGGTTCCCTTCATCTCTGGATTTTCCTCGGGATTCTGCCAGTCGCCGCAGAGGGTGACACCCTTGGGTATACTGAGCCTGCCCTTCACTATGTACCTTCCCTCCGGCAGGAACAGGGTACCGCCTCCGTCACGCCCCAGTACGCTTAAGGCTGCCTGGATTTTGTTCGTGACATCCGCATCCGAATTCGGTTCCACACCAAAATCACGAATGTCAAAGCCCATGACTACGGTATCCTTTGTTTCATATTTCATAGGAGCAAGCCTCCAGCTGACCTCCGGCATGACGAATTGTCCATTCTCCGGCTTGATCTCTTCCGGCCTGTCCTCCCCGTTGTTAACAGTCTCGCCGGGCTGTTCTTCTTTCGGTTGGTTTGCTTGTCTGAAGATAAAAAAAGCAATTGCCAGGATTAAAAGAATACTTCCAATCCCCCCTGTAACCAGCAATAATCCCTTCCTTTTCATACATCCTCCTGTTTCATGGCATCGTCATATAATATATATATCATATTGTCATCCATCTCTTATTGATATATCTTATTATCGCATATTATAGGAGGAGTGTCAATGATTAATATATCATTTATATACCATTCATGACTGATATAATACAAAAGCATGCCGGAACATGGATGAAGAAACATAAAAAACCGCTCCGGCAAACCGGTTTAATTCATATCCCTATCAATTAAACCTGCCTGCCGGAACGGCAATTCTATTCCGTTATAGATCCTTACACCATTATCCTTATGCCAGCTCCACCAGAACGCTGCTGCAGGAATCCCGCTCCACAAGCTTCGTTGGTATAACGCTCTTAAAGCATTTATGTTCTCCGCCTTCAATTCCCTCAAGGAGCATCTGTGCGGCCACCTTGCCGATCTTATAAAAATTCTGCTGAACCGTGCTTAAGGGTACGGACAGGTATTTGCCAAGCTCCAGATTGTCAAAGCCTATGATGGACATATCCTTCGGAACGGATATCCCAAGCTCCATGGCCTTCTTCATCAGGGTCGACGCCACGTAATCGTTGATGGCGCAGATACCCGTAACTTCCTTCTCGTTCAGCTCTTTCAATACCGTATAATATATTCCGTTATCCTGATTGACGTCAAGCTCGTGTATGCCATTCTTAACAATCTCCTCGTCAATTACAATCCTGTTCTCATTCAACGCCCTGCAATAACCAAAATAACGGTTTCTAATGGAGGTTGCATCTTCGATTTTGCCGTCGGATACGAAGGCGATCCTCCTGTGTCCCAGACTGATCAGGTACTGCACCGCATCGTAAGAACCTCTTAAATTATCACTGACCACATAGCTGATAGGAATGCTTTCATAGTATTTGTCAATGGTAACGATGGGGTAATTATTAAGATATAAGTAATTCATGACTTCCAGGTTTTTTCTGTCAGAGATGGGATAATGAATGATCCCTGCCACATTTTTTTCATACAGGCTGAGCAGAAGCTTCTTCTCTTCATTGATATCGTCATTGCAGCAATGGATGCTAAGGATATACCCTTTTTCATCCATCACCCTGGAAGCCCCTATAACGACATTCATGATCCCGCCGTTAGAGACATCAAAGGGAAGAACGATGGGTACCACCCTGCTGTAATCCAATTTATTATTCACCGTATTAGCAAGGAATTTATCCGGATTCTTCTCAATGCCCGATACAAAGCTGCCGCTTCCGCGGACCCTGTAAATCAGACCTTCCGCCTTCAGATCCTCCAATGCTCTTTTCGACGTAATTCTGCTTACTCCGAATTTCTGAGCCAGTTCCTTTTCAGTAGGCAGCTTATCTCCGGGTTTAAAGTTCCGGTCATGTATCTCCTGTCTTAAATAACTAATTATTTTCTCATATAATAGGCTATTCTCATTCATCTTATCTTATTCGAATCCTTTCCGTTTATCTATTCCAGTATATCACATGTGAAATACTATACCAATATATAAATTCGTTATATTAATTAGTTATTATATCATTTCCCTAATTATTGTCAAGCTTTCACCATAGACACATAAGAAGAACCATAAAATTCCAATATGCCATACCAAATATTCAACATAAAAAAACCTGCCGGATTTATAGATCATTCCGGCAGGTCTGCTATCAAGGATTACCGGCAACATGCCTGTAATAAAGAGGCTGCGATAATTGCAGTCATTATCGCAGCCTCCTGTCAGCATTAGCTCAGAGCATTCTTTCTTAATTTCTTATTCACTGCCGCAGCAGCCAATAAGCTTCCCGCTCCGGCGATTAACAGCGGTATTGCCGCAGTTGTTTCACCGGTCTTAGGTACGTCTGCAGCTGCCGCTTCCTGTACAGGAGCCGGTTCAGCAACAGCCGCAGCAGCAGGGACATCGATATAGTCAATATTCAGCCAGCCGTGCTGTACTCCGGCTTCATCCAGTATGGTAGTCGATACATAGATTATGTTCTCGCCCGCCTTAAGCTCCAGGGTTACCGTTGATTTTCCGTCGGCGGCTGTCAGGGGAACTTCCTTTACCGCACCGTCATTTGCTTTCGCTGCAAGCGATATGGCATCGTCCGAGCAGGTATAGCCGATGATTACATCCGCCGTACCGGCAGCTTCTGCCTGAACGGTAAACTCCACATGGGAAATGTTAGAGAAGGTTGCGTCAATATCAGCCAGCTTAGCTCTGGATACATCCAAATAACCTGCCGCACTGCCCCCGGAGAATTGATCACCGGTGTCCGTGCCCAGACCATTCGGAGCATTGGAACCAACGATGTTTGCACTTTCGCCTTCATAACGGGTGTACCCGTCGGCAACTGCTTCTGCTGCATTTGCCGTTATGGCAGATGCCATAAGAAGTACGGCCGCCAATACAAAACTACTCACCTTTTTCTTCATATTACCTCTCCTTTGATATTATCCGGGTCATATGACCCATTTGATTTACTCAAAATGAGAGTTTCACCAATATGTACACGGATGGTTTCTTCGGCAAATCCCCCATTTGATATATCTTATTCTAGCATACGCATCAAAATAAAGCAATATTAAATATATCAATTTCTTAAGATTTTATTAATGCCTGCATAGTTACCGGTGGCTGGTAGGATGGTATTGTGTTAATTGTATCTCGTTCTTGAACATCCGGTTAATGTCACCGGCAAGGCGGAGATAGAAATCAGAGGAGCATGCGACGCCATCCGCGTCCAGGGTAAGGAAATATTCGTTCGTCGGTATCATGGAGCTGTTCTCGGCGATCTTCGCTATGGCTGTCCCCTCATCATACTCATCAAACATCGCAATATATCCCGTGCTTATTCCGATGCTCTTTAATTTATAAGCCTGCTTCCACATAAAATCTCCGTGGAGCCTGGGATTCTCATTCCTCGGAGCTTCGATGCCCCTGTGCTTTTGAAGATTCGACCAGGCAGATCCCGGCCACATGACCGGCTGGTAATCGATACCGTTTTGCTGGCAATAAGCCAGATCCGGCTGCCATTGGTTCGCGGTAAAGGAATCGATGCTGTCCAGAGTCCCGAAGCGTGCCACCGACCAGGGGGAAATCATATCCAGTGCTTTATACACATTCTCAAAGCCGGATCTGGAATCATTATTACCGGTCCTCCAATAGGTGGGTACTCCGCCGATCACATAATAACCCTGTCCTTTAAACCAGTTAATAAGAGACAGGCACTGGTCATAGGTCCCGGGACGGTCCGTAAAGCCAATCCCCCAGATGCAGACGACCGGCTTGCCGTCCTGTCTGGCATAAGCGCTGGAAGCGGTCAGATTCATGCTTCCTATGACATTCGCGGTCCAGTCGTTCTGAACATCCGTGTTCCAGGTACCGGAGGGCATCCCCGTAATATCGTACATAACATAAAATTTACGTCCGTATGCTTCCGCCGCATTCTTGACCTTAACAGCCACACTGTCACGGTTCATCTTCCATCCGTCCATGGAACCGTAGGCCCCGAACCTCTGAAGGGCTGCTCCGTCGATATTATAGGTCTGCATCCATTCAAAATGCTTATTCACCGTAGAGGCATCATACGAAGAGAAAAGTCTTGCCTGCTGCCCGTTACCGAAGTTGGCATAACCGGTGGCATAGGTTGCAGAGTATTCCCTCATGTCCGGATAAAGCTCAAAATTGGTATTGTCCGGGGTGGGAAGACCGCTTCCGGACCAGTGATTCCAGCCTCCCAGGGGTGAATTGTCACCGGAGCAGTTAAACCAGCCCTGGTACCCTGCGAACAGATGCCCTACCACATCTCCTCCGCCCGGCGAAGGGGTCGGCGTCGGTGACGGCGTGGGCGTACCGGAGGCACTAAATTTAAACCAGCTGATATTGAACAGGTTGCCGGCTCCTCCGGTAAATCTCAGGTACAAATTCTGTACCCCGGAAGCTCCGTTAATGCTGCAGCTTCTGGTCACCCAGTTCTGCCAGCCGCCGGTTGCGGCAACCGTACAGGTTCCTATCAGGGTACCGGAAGGACTTCCCAGCCGTATCTCTATATTTCCTCCGGTATTGGCGCTTGCGACTCTTGCTTCAAAGGAAGCGGCACCGGAACCGAAATCAATATTATTGAACGCAATATAGTCATTATGGTCAATGAAAGCTACATTCTGTCCTCCCTCGCTGCAGCTCTCGGTCTGGATCCCGCTCTGGCTGTCATAAGATGCCGCTGCCGTCTGATTAAATGCCGATTTGCCGGCATAGAATCTGAACCGGCTGATATTAAACAGGTTTCCGGTCCCTCCGGTAAATTTAAGATACAGATTATGAACTCCGGAAGCTCCGCTTATATTGCAGGTCTTCGTTACCCAATTCTGCCAGCCGCCGGTTCCTGTGACGGCACAGGTCCCTGCAAGGGTTCCGTTCTGGCTGTCCAGCCGGACTTCAATATTTCCTCCTCCGGCTGCGCTTGCAACCCTTGCTTCAAAGGATGTGGCTCCGCTTCCAAAATCCACGCTGTTGAATACGATGTAATCCCCATTGTCAATGAAAGCAATATTCTGTCCTCCCTCGCTGCAGCTCTCGGTCTGGATTCCGTACTGGCTGCTGAAGCCGGAGGCTTCGATTGTGCCGTATGCGGATATTGCTGCTTTTACATTCATTTTAAGCTGATTGGCCATACTCAGGGTGACGACCATCCCTGCGATTATGGCAAAAATGATTGAAACCCTGAACTTTCTCATCTTTACTATCCTGCTCATAAATAACCTCTCCTTATTTTGATTTGGATTAATAACTACTGATAAACTTATGATTTGGTATATCAATTTTCTACATAATCCGCATACACCTCCCTATCCTTCTTTATTTTATTCAGGTCCTACAGCCTTCCGGTATCTCCGGACATTCCTATCTTCGGGCATCCTCCTCCTTCCTACTTTCTCCAGTTGAAGCTCTCCTCTATATGTCCGCCTTGTTGAAGCACTTTTAAAGTATTGCCCCGGGTATTAATCTGTCCGTCCTTCCTGTACGTCATATTACCCGACGCCCATATCCTTCCGCCGTATGCAGCAATATGCTCCTTTGCATTACAGAAGAAGCCGCCCGCTGCCTTAAGCCTTCCGCCGTTCACCGTGATCGCCGTCTTTCCCTGGTCTACCACGTTATACTGCTGAAGCTCAGTCTCTCCCCCATCAATAACCACCGCATAATGGGGAGCACCCCACATAAGGGTGTTGTAGAAATCAGCCTTGCCGGTAACCTCCTTCGCAACCTGGAGATAAATTCTCGTATTGGGTGCTTCGATGGTAACCAGCTCCGTATTAATAAAATCCGCCTGCTCTATGCAGTCAATATAAAGCCCGTTCTCTCCTCCGTCCGTTCCATGCCCGATGAAGGTGCCTTTGGTTCCCCTTCCCTTCTGACCGGTCAGATACAGTCCGTGTTTTGCGGCAAATACAAAGGTTCCCAGCAGGTGGACCTGCTCATTATAACCGAATTTTAAAGCATCCAGATATTTGATCTGGTTATGCCAGAAGGATTTCCAGGTGTCACTCTTCGGCTTGTTGGGAAGACTGCTGCGGTACCAGTAATGGGGATTATACTGGATGTTCTCAATCCAGCCCTCCCCCGTATTATTGCCCACAAATATGCCGCAGCGGATCGGTGCGCCGGAGATATAGGATACATAATGCTCCTCCGAACCATAGGTTCCAAGATCCAGTCCGAGCCAGGAATTAACGAATACCGTATTAATTATCCTGCAGCGCTTCCCCCTTGCCTGTACGGACCAGGGATATTCCCTGGGATAGGCGGGATCCTGCTCCGGATAATGGATCAGAATGCCGTTCACCACGGAATCCTCCTCCATTACAATAAACGGTTCCCCATCCCCGCAGTCCTTGCCGGCAAAGGGCTGAAGCACGCTCCCTCCGCCCATGGTATGGCTGGGCACCGCGAAGGACCCCCTGAGTTCAACACCGGCGGGAATTCTGATGCTGCCATCGAAGCGGTACCAGCCGGAAGGTACATATACTACCCCGCCGGCAGCTCCCGCTTTGTCAAGCGCGGACTGAAAAGCTGCCGTATTATCCGTTCTGCCGTCGGCAACGGCGCCGAAATCCCCGATCAGATATAATTGTCCGGTCCTCGGATGCAGCCGGTAGGGATAAGGCTTATGTCCGGCGGCGGGAGCTATTGACAGATTCAACGGCTCTTCCGAATACAAAAGCTCCTGCTCCGCTTCCCTCTCCGCCTTCATGCGGACCTCCCCGTGGTAATCGCAGCCCAGCAGCTGGGTTCCGGTGATAGCGCCCTTTATATCATAATGGTATCCTTCTCCCCAAAAGCCGCACTGAAGCACGGATAACCCCCCGTTTTTCTGAAGGATGGCACTGCCGCTCTCCTTCCAGTTCTTAAAGCTGCAGTTGACAAAGCTTAACTGCCCGCTTCCTTCATGTATGACAAGATGCTCATACGGTCCTTCCAGTTCAACTCCGTTCAGCTGCATAACGGTAGAGAATTTTGCATCGCTTGCAATAGCGGCCGTAAGCCCCTCCTGATCCGCGGTGATCCTGCTGCCGGATAATGCGACCCCGTATGGATTGACATCCACCAGCAGAAAGCCGATATCGCAGTTGTGCATATGCAATCCCCACAGCTGGGTATTGGGCCCGCTGTCCTTCCCGGAGGTTATCATAAAGCCTGTCTTGCATCCTTCTACGGTTATATCATAGCCATACTCCCAGTCGGACCGCGCCATGTACACCCCGGTGACATAATTCCTGAGATGCTTCCTCAATCTGTCCTTAAGCTTCTGCGGCATTGGCATATCCGCAGATGTTAAGGTAAATTCTTCGTAATATCCGGGTGCGATGTTCAGATTCTGCATACGTCCGATATCCGTAGTCATATCCATATAAAAGCCAATATGCAGCGGCGTTATGTAGACATTATTCAAATAATGAAGCTCGTTGCCGTCCGGACCGCATTGTACACCGGTCCACGGATTAACCAAAGTAACATTCTGCAGGGTCATGCTGTCCGTACCATGCTGTCTTACGGCAGGCGAATATTCAACCGGGGCATGAATCTGCTGCTCCGGATAGTAAATTGTCATATTCACCAGTCCCGTACATGCTTCCATGGTAATCTGGGGAGTGCCGTCCGCATCCTCCCTTCCGCAATAACAGCAAAGGATCGTACCTCTCCCGCCGTTTGCCTCCCGGTCAGGATTTATCCATTCTCCCCTCAGGGTTACTCCCGTTCGGATTGTCAGATAGGATTTTAGGGCATATCTTCCTTCCGGAAGATAGACCACACCGCCTCCCGCCTTCTTACAATCATCGATCGACTGCTGGATAACCGGTGACATGTCCCGTATTCCGGTGCGGTCCATTTCATAAATACCGGCATTCACTGCCGCTATTACGATTTCATCTGATGGATATTGTTCGTGAATAATTTCAGGTCTCATACTAACTCCTCTTTCCGTATTCGGTATTTATATATGATACGCAACAAAAGATATATCATATTTATAAAATATGATATATCTTTTTAAAATACTTGTCAACTATACGGACATAGTTCTGTAGTCGGATATTTCACATAAATATCCATTTTCATATACCATGCTTAATTTATAATGAATGAATACTGTCTGAGACGACAGTCCGTTCACATAAATACAAAAAACAAGATTTGCAATATTTACGCCAAGAAAAACTAAGATTTTTCTACATATATTTACTATAATAATGGAGAATGCATGGTACAATGCATAGATTATAAGACGGGAGTGAATGTATGACAAATCCAATTACAGCAGTACAGTTATATACCTTAAGAGAATATACCAGGACACCCGGGGACTTAAAGCAGACCTTTCATAAGATTAAGCAAATGGGTTACAACGCCGTCCAGGTATCCGGCATTGGTCCCATGGATCCGCAGGCCGTTAAGGATGCGGCAGAACAGGAGGAGCTTACTATCTGCGCAACCCATATCGGTTTTGACCGCTTAAGCAATGATATGGACGGAGTAATCCGGCAGCACAAGCTGTGGAATTGCAGGTATGTGGGCATAGGAAGCATGCCGGACAGCTATCGCAGCGATGCCGGGGGCTATGTACGGTTTGCCAGGGAAGCTTCCGGATATGGAAGGCTTCTTGCAGATGAGGGTCTGACCCTCATCTATCATAACCATAATTTTGAATTCAGAAAGTATGGCAATCTCACGGGGATGGATATTCTGTACGAGGAAAGCGACCCCGCGGCTCTGCAGTTTGAGATTGATACCTATTGGGTACAGGCCGGAGGAGCCGACCCCATATGGTGGATCAGGAAGATGAAAGGCCGTATGGATGTGGTTCATTATAAGGACATGGCGCTGAATGAGCATAACCAGCAGATCATGGCCGAGGTAGGCGAAGGGAATCTGAACTGGAGGGATATCATCGCCGCCTGCGGGGATATCGGTGCAAAATGGTGTGCCGTGGAGCAGGATGTATGCCAAAGAGATCCCTTTGAATCCTTGAAAATAAGCAGGGATAATCTTGCGGCCATGGGCTGCAGGTTCTAGAATATGACGGTTCTAAAATTTATGCCTGATGAATTGTGAAAGCATTTGCTTTCCTAAATTAACGGGCACCGATAATATGGAGGATCATTATGGATAAGGTACGTTTTGGAATTATAGGAATCGGCAATATGGGAAGCTCCCATGCGGCTGTCATTTTTAAGGGCGATATACCCGGAGCTGTCCTGACCGCGGTATGCGACCTGAACCCGGCCCGTCTGGATTGGGCCAGGGAAAGCTTTAATGATAGTGTTCTGCTTTTTGACAATGCGGATGCTATGTTTGATGCCGGTGCAATCGATGCGGTCATTATAGCAACTCCGCATTATGACCATCCCGGCCTGGCGGTAAAGGCTTTTGAGCATCAGCTTCATGTTATGTGCGAAAAGCCTGCCGGTGTCTATACGAAGCAGGTAAGGCAGATGAATGAGGCAGCCAGGGCCTCCGGAAAGATATTCGGCATGATGTACAACCAGAGGACCAATCCCCTGTATCAGAAATTAAAGGATCTGATCGAGTCCGGAGAGCTGGGCGGGATCCGCAGGACCAACTGGATCATTACCGATTGGTACCGTTCACAGAGCTACTATGATTCCGGCAGCTGGAGAGCGACCTGGGCCGGGGAAGGCGGCGGAGTTCTTCTCAATCAGGATCCCCACCAGCTTGACCTCTGGCAGTGGACCTGCGGTATGCCAAAGCGCGTCAGAGCCTTCTGCGGCTTCGGTAAATACCACAAAATCGAGGTCGAAGATGACGTGACTGCTTATGTGGAGTATGAAAACGGGGCTACCGGCGTATTTGTCACCTCAACCTCCGACACGCCCGGAACAAACCGCTTTGAAGTCAGCGGAGACCGTGGTAAAATAGTAATTGAAGACGGCAGACTGACCTTCTGGAGAACCCGGGTTACCGAACAGGAATTCAGCGCTTCCTATACAAGCGGCTTCGGACAGCCGGAGGTCTGGAAATGCGAGATCCCCGTCTCCGGCCCCAACC